>CAJJNQ010000056.1 GCA_905193155.1 uncultured Christensenella sp. | reverse complement strand
GCAGCCCCCCCCGGGGAGGGCCTGAGGGGTTGCCCCCCCCGCCCTCGCCCGGCTTTCCCCCCCCGGGGGGGGGGGCGGGGAGCGCCCGCAGGCCCCCCCCGCCTGCACCGAATAGGCCCCCGGTCCTTAGAGAAGGACCGGGGGCCTATTCGGTGCGCTGGCTTTATCGGATTTTCTGCGGATAGTGCGCGCGCTCGCCGCCGATGAGGGGCGGGCGGGTCGTTGCGGCGCAAAGGTGCGCCTCGCCGATGGTCTTCTGCTCCAGTCGCACCGGCACGGCCACGCGCTTTAAGTGCATGCCGATCAGCGTATCGCCGATGTCCAGTCCGGCCGACGCCTGAATCGTCTCGCACAGGCAGGGCTCTTCCAGCGCGCGGTAATAAGCCGTCGCCATCGAGCCGCCCGCGTGCTCCCAGGGCTCGGCGCAGACCTCGGTCAGATGGTTGTCCTCCAGCGCCTGACGCGGAATCACGAGGCTGCGGTTCAGGTGTTCGCAGCACTGCACGGCCAGCACGCCGCCGCGGGCGAGCACCGGCTCCATCAGTCCCCGCAGCACCTCCTGGGCGACCTCCAGCGTGCCGGACGACCCAATGCGCTTGCCCATGATCTCCGAAGTAGAGCAGCCCACCACCACGATCTGTCCTTTTTTCAAATTGGCGCGCTCGCAAAGCTCGTTCATCGCCTTGAGCGCTTCCTGATAAAGCTCCATCTTTCAAACGCCTCCCGAAAAGATCCCTTTTTCTTCTGCCAGTATAGCACATTTTTGCTTCCCCGCAACAGGGTTCACAGAAAGTTTGGATCTGCTCCTTCAAATCTTCCCAATTCCGGGGTATAATGGAGGATATATTCTCAGGAAAGAGGGTGCCGCTGTGTTCGGCTATGTGCGACCCTGCCGTCCGGAGCTGAAGCTGCGCCAGGACGCATTCTTCCGCTCCTACTATTGCGGCGTGTGCCGCACGCTGGGCAAGCGCTCCGGGCCGCTGTGCCGCGCGCTGCTGCGGTACGATCTGGCGTTCCTTGCGCTGGTGCGCGACGGCGTGAACGACGATTCCGCCCTTTCCAAGCTGCGCTGTCCCGTCAAGGGCACGAAACTGAACCTGATGCAGGGCGGCAGCATCGACTTTGCGGCGGATGCGCACCTGCTGCTGACCGGCGCGAAGATCCGTGACGACCGTGCCGACGGGCGAAAGCTCATGGCGATCCCCGGCGCGCTGCTCTCCCCGGCGATCAAAAAGGCCGCCCGGCTGCACCCGGAGCTGAGCGCCGCGCTGGACAAGATGATGGATGCGCAGCAGAAGCTGGAAGCGGACGGCTGCGACGATCCGGATGAGGCCGCCGAGCCCTTCGCGCAGTTTTTAGCCACGCTGTTTTCCATCGACATGCCGGAGGAGGCCAAGCCCGCGCTGCGATACATGGGCTACAACATCGGCAAATGGATCACCTGGCTGGACGCGCTGGACGATTTTGACAAGGACGAGAAAAAGGGCGCGTACAACCTCTGGCGCGCGGCGGGCTTTGACCGCAAAAAGGCGTGCGAATGGGCGCTGCCGCTGCTGGCGGAATGCGTGCGGCAGGCACAGCTGAGCGCCGATCTGCTCGATGCGCGAAAAACAAACGAACTGATCGACAATATACTCACCGAAGGCATGCCGCGCGTGATGGACGCCGTGGCGGAAGGAAGGAGGCTGGACGATGGATCCCTATAAGGAGCTGGGCGTTTCTCCGTCCGCCAGCGACGACGAAATCAAGACCGCATACCGCAATCTGGTCAAAAAATACCACCCCGACCGCTACGCCAACGCGCCCAAGGATGTGCAGGACAGCGTCAGCGAAAAGGTCAAACGCATCAACGCAGCCTACGACGAAATCAAGCGCATCCGCTCCGGCGGCGGCGCATCGTCCGGTTACGGCGGCGCTTCACAGAGCTACGGATCGTCCTACGGCTACGGCGGTGCGTCCTATGGCGGCTCGTCCTCATCCGGCCCGCAGTACGCTTCATCGGAGCAGTTTCAGGACATCCGCGAGATGATCCGGCGCGGGCTGATCCTTCAGGCGGCGGAGGCGCTGAACCGCGTGCAGAACCGCACGGCGGAGTGGCACTATCTCTACGGATTGGTTTCCATGCGGCAGGGGATGTATTCCCGTGCGCAGCAGGAATTCCAGACCGCCGCCAACATGGATCCCGCCAATCCGGAATACCGCAGCGCCGCCGAGCAGATGCGCGGCGTCTATCAGCAGACGCACCAGCGCACGTCGATGGGCGGCACGGACAGCCTGCTGTGCAACCTCTGCCAGTGCCTGGCCTGCATGAGCCTGTGCAGCGGGGGCGGCGGTATTTTCTGCTGCTGACGATTGCAAATACTACTCGGAATCGAGGTTATGACATATGCCGGCACTCTATCACATCCATCCGGAACAGACGGATTTCACCGCGCAGGTGGTTTCCTGCGAAGCTGTTCCCGAAAAAGAGAATCTTTGGCGGGTCGTGCTTTCCGACACGGCTTTTTATCCCACCGGCGGCGGTCAGCCCTGCGATGCGGGCACGCTGAACGGCTGTGAGGTGACGGATGTGACCCATGACGGGGACGATGCGCCCATCGTGCATTTTGTGCGCAGCGCGCAGCCGCTCTCAGGCGAAGTGACAGGGCACATCGACGCGCAGCGCCGCCTGGATCACACGCAGCAGCATTCCGGCCAGCACCTGATCTCCCATGTGCTCTACGAGCGCTTCGGGGCGTATTCGCTGGGGCTGCACGTCGGCGCGCAGGACAGCTATGTTGATCTGACCGACGACGGCTCCTGGGAAATGACGCGGCGCATTGCGGACGAGGCCGAGCAGGAGATCGCGCAGTGGATTGCGCGCAACGAGCCGGTGCGCTGCTTCTTCCCCACGGCGAAGGAGCTGGAGCAGCTGCCGCTGCGCAAAAAGCCCGACCCGCATGAGGCGCTGCGCATCGTGTGCATCGGTTCCGAAGAAGCGGTCGCCTGCTGCGGCACGCACGTCGCCACCACCGGGCAGGTGCAAGCGGTGCGCATCCTCTCCTGGCAGCAGAGCCACGGCAACCTGCGCATCTTCTTCGTGGCGGGGCTGCGTGCGCTTAATTACGCGCGGGTTCGCATCGAACAGGCAGATGCGGCGGCCAAGCAGCTCTCCTGCAACGTGAGCGACCTTGCCGCCGCCGTTGAGCGGCTCAAAACGCAGACGGCGGAGCTGAGCCATGCGCTTGCCGAGCTGCGCCGCGAGCAGACTGTGCAGAAGCTCTCCGCCTTGGAGCCGCTGAATGCGCCCTGCGGCCCGCTCTATGCCGCGCAGCTCGACGGCGCGGATACCGACGCGCTCAAGGACGGCCTGAACCTGCTGACCCGCCGCGAAGGCGCGGTCTGCTTCCTCTGCGCCGAGCAGCCCGGCGGCGGCTATTCCGTCGCGCTGGGCGTGGGCAAAGGCTCTCCCATCCGTGCGGGAGACGCGCTGCGCAAACTGCTCCCCCTGCTCGACGGCAAGGGCGGCGGCCGCCCCGACAGCGCCTTCGGCCGCTGCGCCAGGATGGATCTCGATCTCGTGAAAAAAACGCTTTCCGAGCTGTGATTTTTCAACGAAAGCAGAACATGAGGGGCTCTTGGGCTCCCCTGTATTCAAAGGATTTGCGCAGCCCCTAAGGGCGCAACCGGCAACCCTTCCGTCTCGGCTGCGCCGAGACACCTCCCCTTACACAGGGGAGGCTTCAGGTGCGCCGGGGAAGTCTTTGCTCCCCCTGCCTAGGAGGAGCCTCGGGATTTCCTGCCGTTCCTTGCTTTTTTCGTCAAATTCCGCTATACTGTTGGAACAAGCCTACAAAACGGAGGGATTCAATGATGGAACTGAAATACAAGACGCACGGGACCTGCTCCCAGCAAATCAATGTCGACATTGAGGACGGCGTCGTCAAGGACGTCGAGTTTATCGGCGGCTGCCGCGGCAACACCCAGGGCGTGGCCGCGCTGGCCAAGGGCCGCAAGGTCGAGGACGTCATCGCCGCCTGTGAAGGACTCCAGTGCCGCAACGGCACCTCCTGTCCCGACCAGCTCGCGCAGGCCCTCAAGTCCGCGCTGAGCAAGTAAAATTGCACCTTGAAAAACACCGGCAATCATTCTGCCGGTGTTTTTTTGATATTGAACCAGCGGTTTAGTGACAAGGCCGGAAAAAAAGCGTAAAATAGGCTGTGAAATGAGATACCGAAACGAACGGAGGGACGAAAAAAATGAATCTCAAGGAAGCATTCCGTTTTCAGAATAAGCTGTCGGCGCTGATGGAAGAGGTGCAGAGCATTCTGTCGCAGGACGCGAACGTGATGCAGATTCAGAACACGTATCTGCGCCGCAAGGTCATGGAGGGCGCGGAGGACGAGACGACGATCGAGACGCCGCCGAGCGAATTTGCCGCGCAGATCACGGAAGTTGCGGAGTTTCTGATCTATCTGCTGCGCGAAAAGGAAAAGCTCGGCCGTGCCATCCGCACGGCGAAAAACGCCCTGCCCATCGACATGGACAGCGAGGTCGGCCTCAACGGCGACCGGCAGGCCATCGCGCGCACGCTGCGGCGCATGGCGGGGCTGCGCAGCTCCGAAAGCCTGATTCCCGGCGGCGGCACGGGCTACCGCTTCAATCAGGAGGGAAACCAGGTGATGTATCGCTGCGACGTCAAGCGCGTGGCGACGATCCACTTCAACCGCGTGACGGTGCGCAACCTCGCATCGGAGATGGACCGCAAGGCCGATGCGACCTCCGAGGAGCTGGACAGGTGCCTGGTCAACGCCAAGGTCAATTACGACGCGCCCTTTGACGTCAACGACGCCTTCTCGGAGGTCTTCGAGGTCTTTGCCGGCGGCGAAAACGCCTGATTTTCCCATGCTCCGGCTGTTTTGGCGGCGGCAGAAAAGGCGGAAAGTGCGGAAACCGGTTCAGGCGCAGATGAACCATAACGCTGCGCATCTTGAAATGTGAGGAGAAAAGCGCTTCTTGAAAAAGCGATAAGGAAAATCCCACGCTTCCATCCGCGCGCTCTCTCCCTGCGCTTTCACGCTTTTTCGCAACTCTCTCCTTCCTCAGCTCATCCTTACGTCTCCATGCTGACAGGACGTTCGGGCGCATTGGGCGTCCCGAACGATCATCAAATTGCCTTCGGGCCAACTAAAAAAAGTCCGTACAGACTTTGGCTCTGTGCGGACAAAAAGGGCGGAAGCGTTCCGTTTTTCCTGCCCCAGCCAAAGCAGCCGGGTCATCAATAAAAGAGAGCAGCAAGACGAATCCTGCTGCTCCTTTTTCAGCCATTTTTCTGTTGTTGAGGGATCGGCCGCGGGCACGAGGATCTGCTCCATCGGCACGCCCAGGAGCCGCCCCAGCGCGTAGAGGTTATCCACGGTCGGCAGGCTCTTGCCGCGCTGCCATTTGTAGATGGCCTGCGGCTCCTCAAAGCCGAAGTATTCCTGCAAATCGCGCACGGTCATGCCGCGCTCGGTGCGCAGGCGGACGATGTTGCGGCCGGTGGCCACGGGGTCGATGACCGGAAAGGTTTTCTGCATCGTTTTTGTCCTCCTTCAATGTTTTCCCGGAAGAGTAGTTCAGTATAACGCAAACGAACCAAAGATGCAATGGGTTTCGCCTGCATTTCCCATCCGAAAGGAGATGATTCCATGAAAACCAATCTTTCCGCCGTCAAGATGAGCAAGCGCGCCCGCAAGGCGCTGGACGCGCAGGCTCGCGGCGACTGGAACGGCGTGGTTCCCGTCACGCGCGTCGTGCCGGACAAAAAGGCCTACGACCGCCGCCGGGCGCGGCGCGCGGATCGGGCGCAGCTGCTGTCGGTCGATTAAGCGCTGTAAAAAAACTGCGCACACGGGAAAGCAGTGCGCGTCCACGTCCGAAATCCCATTCTTCACGAAAACTTTAACAGAAACTGCGTTAAAAACTCGCCTTGCTCTGTTAAACTATCAGAGATTGACCGAAATTTCAGCAGAGAGTGGGCGCGAAGGTGCTTCGCGCTGGAAAGCGAGAGAAATGAGCCAGAATTTGTTTGAAACCCTTTCCCTGTCGCCCGAGGTGCTTCAGGCCGTGGGCGAGATGAACTATAATGAAATGACGCCGATCCAGGCGGCGGCAATCCCGCTGATTCTGGATGGACAGGACATCGTCGGCCGCTCCTCCACCGGCACGGGCAAGACGGCGGCCTTCGGCCTGCCCGCAGTGGAGCGCTGCGGGCGCGTGCTGCCCAACCGCCCGCAGGTGCTGGTGCTCGCCCCCACGCGCGAGCTGGCGCTGCAGATCAGCGGCGAGATGCGGAAATACGCCAAATTCAAGCCCTCCGTGCGCATTGCGACGATCTACGGCGGTGATTCCATCACGGCGCAGATGGGGCTGCTGCGCACGGCAAACCTGGTCGTCGGCACGCCCGGCCGCGTGATGGATCACATGCGGCGCGAGACGCTGCTGCTCGACCAGCTTGAAATGGTGGTGCTGGACGAAGCGGACGAGATGCTGAACATGGGCTTTGTGGACGACATCCGGCAGATCCTTTCCGCCGCGCCGGAAGAGCGGCAGACGCTGCTGTTCTCCGCGACGATGCCGCCCGCGATCCTGAGCCTGACGCGCCAGTTCCAGCGCGAGCCGCGCGTGGTGGCGGTGGACGGCGGCCAGCGCACGCTCGATTCCATTGAGCAGCTCTTTTATCACGTCCCGCAGACGCAGAAGATGCAGGCGCTCAACCTGCTGCTCCAGCGCTACGGCGGCGGGCGCTCGCTGGTGTTCTGCAACACGCGCCGCATGGTGGACGAGCTGACGGAATACCTGGCGGGCTGCGGCTTTTCCGCCGCGTCGCTGCACGGCGAAATGACGCAGAACCTGCGCAGCAAGGTGATGAGCGACTTTAAGATGGGCCGCCTTTCGGTGCTGGTGGCGACCGACGTGGCCGCCCGCGGCATCGACGTGGAGGACGTGCGCGCGGTATTCAACTATGACATCCCGGAGGACGACGAGAGCTACATCCACCGCATCGGCCGCACGGGGCGCGCGGGGCGCAGCGGCGCGTCGCACACGCTGGCCTGCACACCGGGGCAGATTCGCCGTGTCAAGGAGCTGGAGCGTTTCCTGCGCCAGCCCATCCATCGCGCCTATCTGCCCAAGAAGGATGAAATCTACGAGCTGCGCCGCAGCGAAGCCAAGGAGCGCGTGCTGGCGCAGATGAACACGATGGATAACCTCACCTGGGGGCCGGTGGTGGAGGAGCTGGTCGCCAGCGGCGTGGATCTTTCCTCGCTGGCATGCACGCTGATGCGCCTTTCCGCCACTGAAAATGCGATGGATCTGCCGGACGCTGCGGACATCATTCCGGTGACGAGGCCGCAGCAGCCGCGCGCGGCGCAGGGATCGGCCGACCCCGCCGCCCGCGGCCCGAAGAAGCCCCGCCGCACGCTCGGCGCGGACAGCGTGACGCTGACCGCCTCCATCGGCCGGGCGCAGCGCATCGCGCCCAACTTCCTGGTCAGCGCCATTGTGGAGGGCGCGTCGGTGCCCGCGGCGCAGATCGGCAAGATCGACATCTTCCCCGATTTCAGCCGGATTGAAGTGACCCCGGAGGCCGCCAAGCGCATCCTGCAAACCATGCAGCTGACGCGCATCAAGGGCTGCCGCGTGCGCTTCTCGCTGGATGCAAACGCGCCTGCCGCCCATGCGCACGGCGCCAAGCGCCCGCCCGTCAAGCGTCCCCGCAAGGAAAAGAAATAAGTTTTGCATAAAAGCAAGAGCCGCCGTTCCGATTTCGGAGCGGCGGCTCGTCTTATTTATTTTTCTTTGTCAAAAAGGGAATGTGCCGGCTGCTGTTTTCCGGAATGAGCCGCAGATGGATCAGCAGCGGATTCATCAGCCGGAAGATCAGCACCATCAGCGCGGTTTCCAGCGGCAGCAGCACGAGGTTTTTGACGACGCTCTTGGCGAGATAATAATAAAACGCCTTGCCCATCATCATCGAGTTCCAAAGCGACCCCAGCAGCATATTGACCAGCACGTTGATGGTCAGCTTGCACAGGAATACCCGCACCACGGACAAGTCCCTGCGGTAAAGGAACAGCCCGTAGATCAGCCCGCCCAGCATGGACGACAGCGTATATCCCGGAAAAAACGGCCCGGACGGCGCAATGGCGAAGCTGAGCAGATCCGCCGCGCACCCCGCGACCACCGCCATCAATGGCCCGTAGACCGACGCGCCCAGCGCAATGATGAAAAAGGTGAAATAGATGCGCAGGCTGCTGTCTCCCAGCGGGATAAACACCGATCCCACCGCGATGCGCAGCGCCAGCAGCATTGCGCATACCGCCAGCATCCGCACCGACGAGAACCGCTTTGCCGCGCCCTTCCAATAGTCCTTACTCCAAATGCTTTTGTTCATCTCTTCGCCCATCGGCCTTCCTCCTCTGTTTGGTCAAACTCACTTCTGCGCCGACAAACGGCTTTTCCGCAGCGCGGCAAACCCTCCGGTGAACGCGCGGGGACGCTGCGCAACCCCGTGGCCTAGGCTCGCGGCCTCCGGTGTCCTTGCCGAGTCTCCGACAACACCTCGTGGTCTACGCGCCTTTGTGAATCTCCCGCGCGATCTCCTTGCCGCAATCGGTCGCAGCGATGCCGCCCTGCGCGGTTTCCTTCAGTTCCGGCGGAAGCTGACGACCCACGCGGTACATCGCCCCCACCACCTGGTCGGCGGGGATCGGAAAAACCTGTCCCGCCAGCGCCTGATCCGCGCTGACCAGGGCGCTGACCGCCTGCGAAGCGTTGCGCTGCGCGCACGGCACCTGCACCAGCCCCGCCACCGGGTCGCACACCAGCCCCATACACGCCGAAAGCGCGTGGGAAAACGCGGAGAGCATTTGCGGCAAAGTGCCGCCGCACAGCTGCACCGCCGCTGCGGCCGCCATCGCCGCCGCCACGCCGCACTCCGCCTGACAGCCGCCCTCCGCGCCCGCGACGGTGGCGTTCTTCATCACCACCGCGCCGAAGCCGGACGCAGTCAGCAGCGCATCAATCACTTCACTTCTCGAAAGGCCGCGCGCCTCCTGCATCGTCAGCAGCACGGCGGGCAGGATGCCGCAGGAGCCCGCCGTGGGCGCAGCGCAGATGCGGCCCATCGAGGCGTTGACCTCGCTGCACGAATAGGCCCGCGCCATCACGCGGTTGAGAAATCCGCCGCACAGCGTCTCCCCCGCAGCATAGCGCCACTGTTTCTCCGCCACGCCGTCGATCAATCCGCCCACGGCGTGCAGCGGGCCGTTCAGCGCGCGCGCCGCCGCGTCCTCCATCACGCGCAGCCGCTCATCCAGCGCGCGCAGGATCTCCTCCTCGCTGCGCCCGGTGAGCTTTTTCTCATTTTCCAAGAAGAGATGCGCGGGCGTCCAACCGCGCTCCCGGCAGATTTTCTCCACATCCGCAAAGCTGTTATACACGCTCCGCCCCTCCTTCCGCCGCATCGGTCGCATCGATGGCGCGCACCGAAATCACGTCCGGCACGCGGCTGATCTCGCGCACGACCTCCCTGGGGAGCCCGCCGTCGATCTCGATCACGCAGCAGGCCGCCCCGCCCCGCGCCGTGCGGGACAGGCGCATCACGCCGATATTCAGCCCGTTGGACGCGAGGATGTGCGTCACGGTGCTGACCATGCCGCGCTTGTCCTGATGCGCGATCACCAGCGTGGGCGCGTCGGCGGTGATTTCCGCCGCATACTCCCCGATGCGGGTGATCAGAATGCGCCCGCCGCCCAGCGACGCGCCCACCACGTCCAGCGTACTGCCGTCCGGATGCGTGAAGGTCATTTTGACGCTGTTTTCGTGCGCATCGGGCAATTCTGTGAGGTAAAAGTCGTATTGCAGCCCGCGTTCCTTTGCAATGTCAAACGAGGTGCGCAGCCGCTCATCCTGCGGCGACAGCCCCAGCGCCCCGGCCACCAGCGCGCGGTCGGTGCCGTGGCCGCGGTAGGTGCGCGCAAAGGAACCGTGCAGCCCGAAGGAGACGCGCGTAAACTCTCCCGCGATCTGCCGCGCGACGAACGCCAGCCGCGCCGCGCCCGCCGTATGCGAGGACGAAGGCCCGATCATGACCGGACCCACCACGTCAAAGATCGAAAGATCCATTCGTCTTTTCCTCCTCTGTCGGTTCCGCGGCTTCCGCTTCGGCTTCTTCCGCAGCGGCGTTCTCGTGAACTTCCGCGGTTTCCTCCGTTTGGTCAAGCTCTTCTTCGGCTTCCGCCCAAACTTCCTCTGCTTCTGCCGCTTCCTCTGCTTTTTCCCTCTCCGGCTCGTCCGTTTTTTCCGGTTTTACCGATGCCTGTGCGGCTTTTTCCGCCTTTTTCTGCGTCCAGCGGCCGATCAGCAGCTGGGGCAGCAGCGTCAGCAGCGCGCAGGGAATCGCGCCGATCATGCCGAAAAGCCGGGTTGCGGGAATCAGCGCCCAGCCAACGGCCGCCGCAGCCCCCAGCCCCAGCCCCATCCACTCGCCCAGCGGGCAGGCTTCCCACCTGCAAAAGCGCGCCCAGAGGAACGCCGCCGTCACGGTGGAGAGCAGCAGCCCCGCAAGCGCGTAATCCTGAAGCGGGCGGTTGGGATCGAGCGCCAGCACAAACGCCAGCACGGCGGAGAGTGCCGCAGCGCCCATTGCGGTGCGCATCAGCGGCTTTTCACGCGTTTCGCCGGTCAGCGGCAGCGCGATGTCCCACGCCGCAATGCTGCCGACTTCGGTCATCATCGCTCCCGCCGACAACAGCAGCGCGGAAGTCAGCCCCGCCGTCAGCACGGCGGAGGGCGGCTTGGGCAGCGATTCCATCGTCACGATCTGGATCAAAATGGTCTCGGCAGCGGTCCGGCTCTCCAGCGTAGCGTCCGCCGCGCGGCCGAGCAGCCCTGCGCCCGCGCACAGCAGGGTCAGCAGCGCAATCGCCGCCGTCCCGATGCGCCCGCCCCGCCGCATGGTTTTTTCCCGCTCCGCCGCCAGCGCGCGGTGCGGGAAGGCAACCAGACCGACCGCCCCCACGCCCCACAGCGCGTCGGACGCAACCGTCGTCCAGCCCAGGACACTTTCCGCCTTTTTGGGGGCAAGCAGCTCTGTCAGCGGGATCTTGGCGGAGCCGAGCATCTCTTGCGCCAGCACAAACGCCGCCAGCACTGTGCCCGCCGCCAGCGCCACACCGAGCCTGTCCATATTCCGTCTTGCCGCCGCGCCGCACAGCACGGTCAGCATCAGGCTCAGCAGCGCCGCCGCGCCCAGCGAAATCGTCGTGTGCAGCGAAAACACGCTGGCCAGCACGCGCGCCGCCATCGCCAGCGCCCCCGCCGTCAGCGACAGCAGCGACAAAACCTCCACCGCGCCCAGTCCCGCGCGAGCAAACTTGTCCTTGACGCAGATCTCCGCGACGGTCAGCGAGGCCGGCTCCTGCGCGCGCAGCTTCGGCAGCATCCAGCACAGCTGTACGGCCAGCCCCGCGCACAGGCTCACGGCCTGCACGCTGCGGCCCGCGCCGCCCAGATACAAGCTGCCGGGAATCACGCCCAGCAGCGCAAAGCCCGCCGCGCGCACCGTCAGCCCCATCGCCGTATCCGCCGTTCCTCCGCCGGAGCGCAGCCGGTCGGCCATGGTTTTTTCCCTGCCCATAAAGACATATCCCATCCCCAGCAGCGCAATCACCGCCGCGAGGATCATCAAAAGGCTCCAGCCTTCTTCATTCAGCATCGTCAGAAAGAGCCCCTTTCTTCCATATTCCGACTTGTTTCAGTATAACACACGCCCCGCAAAAAAGGAATGTACATTGCGTTAAGCGCGCGGTGTGCGGTATAATGAGCTATACCTTGAAATCCCCGACGCAAAGGAGCGATAAAGATGAATTTCGCCTCTCTTCTCGATATCGGCGTGCTCATCCCCGACCTGCTTCTCCCCGAAAACGCGGACGCGCGCAAGTGGGCGTGCATCGCCTGCGACCAGTACACCTCCCAGCCCGAGATCTGGGACGCGATCGATGCAGAGGTGGGTGCTGCGCCTTCCACGCTCCGTCTGATTCTGCCCGAAACCCAGCTGCCCGATGCGCCCGTGCGCGTGCCGGAAATTCAGAAAACCATGGAAGCCTACGCCCGCGACGTTCTGACGCGCCGCCTGCACGGCTTTGTGCTCACCGCGCGCACCACGCCCGCTGGCTGCCGCAAGGGGCTGATGCTGGCGGTGGATCTGGAACAATACGATTATTCTGCGGGTTCTGCCTCCCGCATTCGCGCCACGGAGGGCACGATCCTCTCGCGCATTCCGCCGCGGATGCAGGTGCGGCGCGGCGCGCTGCTCGAAAGCCCGCACATCATGCTGCTGGCGGACGACAAGGCGCGCACGCTGATCGAGCCGCTTTACGAAAAGCTGCACGCCCGCGCCCCCCTTTACGACACGGAGCTGATGCAGGACTGGGGGCACTTAACCGGCTGGGCCGTGACCGATCCGGACGACCTTGCCGCCGCGGAGCGCGCGCTGCTGGCCCTGGATCAAGCGCGCGGGGATGCGCCTCTGTTCGCAGTGGGCGACGGAAACCACTCGCTGGCCACGGCCAAGGCAGTCTGGGAAGAGCTCAAGCCCTCGCTCACGCCGGAGCAGCGGGAAATTCACCCCGCGCGCTGGGCGCTTTGCGAGGTAGTAAACCTTTACGACGAAGCGCTGGTGTTTGCGCCGATTCACCGCGTGCTGACGAACGTTCCCGATGCTTCCGAACTGCTGGCTGCGCTCTCCGCCGCCTCGGACGGGAGCGATGCGCAGGCGGAATTTGTCGCGCCGGGCGTTTCCCGCGTGCTGACCGGCCTGCCGGTGGAAGCGCTTCAGCCCGCGCTGGACGACTATCTTTCCGCGCATCCTGGCGTTTCCATCGACTATGTTCACGGCGACGATGCGGCGCGGGCGCTGGGCCGCCGCCCCGGCTGCTGCGCGCTGCTGCCGGATGTGCTGGATAAGCTGCGGCTCTTCCCGTCGGTTGCGCACGGGCCGCTGCCGCGCAAGGCGTTCTCGATGGGGCAGGCGAGCGAAAAGCGCTGCTATTTCGAGTGCCGCCGCATTCGGTAAAGGAGGTTCTGCGATGGAACAGGCGGTTTCTCCTTTCGGAAAAAAGGCCCCGGCCGGTCTTTCCGGCACGGAGCTGAAAGTCATCGCGATCCTGTCGATGCTGATCGACCATCTGGCGGATACTTTTTTTCCCGGCTACGGCAGGGAGTGGTGGTTGATCGGGCTGCACCTGATCGGCCGTCTGGCCGCGCCCATCCTGTGGTTCATGGCCGCGGAAGGCTACCGCCACACGCACAATCTGAAGAAATACCTGCTGAGGCTTTTCGTGTTCGCGGTGGTTTCGCACTTTGCCTACGCCTTCTGCTTCGGCCTCTCGCCGATTCCCTTCCGGGATTCGGTGCTGAATCAGACCAGCGTGATCTGGCCGCTGTTTCTGGCGGTCGTCGCGCTTTACGTCTGCGACGACGAAAAGCGCGCTTTCCCGCTGAAGGTCTGGCAGAAAACCCTGCTGATCCTGCTGCTGTGCGCGCTGGCGTTTCCTTCGGACTGGTCGTGCTTCCCGGTTCTCTGCACGCTGCACATCGACGCCAACCGCGGCAATCTGAAAAAACAGGTGCTGGGGATGCTGGCCTATCTTTCGATGTATGTGCTGGTGTGGTGCCTGTGCATTGACGTGGTCTACGGCCTGCTGCAATTCGGCGTGGTGCTCGTCTGGCCGCTGATGCACTTTTACAACGGCACGCGCGGCAAAATGCCCGGCGGCAAATGGTTCTTCTATTTCTTTTACGCAGGACACCTGTTCCTGTGCGGGCTGCTGCGTCTCCTGCTGCACGGCTAGAGCGTCTCGGCCGGTTTATCTTCCCTAAAGGGGGGTGTGGGGGGAGCCGCAGCTCCCCCCAC
>CAJJNQ010000055.1 GCA_905193155.1 uncultured Christensenella sp. | reverse complement strand
TTGCAAGCGAGTAGGCGAACGGAGCGTGACCTTTAGCGGAAGAGGAGCCGCGACGAAGCGTGAGAAAGGTGGTCTTTTTTGATAAAAAAAAGGCCGCCGCGAACTAAGCGCAGTCCGCGGTAACCTAATTAGCGTATTCATTTAGTTGAAGTGCTTCGTAATCCCCGCGAAAGGTTGTTAGCGACAGGGAGCCGTAAACGAGCGCGCTTGCAAGCGAGTAGGCGAACGGAGCGTGACCTTTAGCGGAAGAGGAGCCGCGACGGAGCGTGAGAGAGGTGGTCTTTTTTGATAAAAAAAGGCCGCCGCGAACTAAGCGCAGTCCGCGGCGACGAGGTGGTGCCGGTGGCCGGACTCGAACCGGCACGCCATCGCTGGCGGTGGATTTTGAGTCCACTACGTCTGCCAATTCCATCACACCGGCATAAACCATAGTTTATTATAACGGATTGAAATGAAAAAAGCAAGAGGAAGATGCGCTGTGCATCCTCCTTTCTTGAGGGGAGAAGAAAAATGGAAGCGGATATGCTGAATCTCAAGCGTGCCCTGCGCGGTGACGAGCGCGCGTTTGAGGCGCTCATCAGCCCGTATGCCGACGCAACCTATCGGCTGGCGCTGCGCATGATGGGCAATGAACAGGACGCAGCGGATATGGCGCAGGAAGCTCTGCTGCGCGCCTGGCGGTCGCTGTCCTCCTATAAGGGGCAGTCCAGGTTTTCCACCTGGCTCTACCGCATTACGACCAACGTCTGCTTGGACGAGCTGCGCAAGCGGAAGAATAATCAGAATATGTCCATCCAGGAGATGGAAGAAAGCGGCATGGAAACGGCCGATCCCGCCGAAACGCCGGAACAGGCGCTGGAGCGCGGCCAGCTGCGGCAAGAGCTTCAAAGCGCCATCGGAAAGCTCAACGAGGAACAGCGAGCCGCCCTCGTGCTGCGCGATGTACAGGGTTTGCCTTATGAGCAGATTGCCGAAATCCTGAATCTCAATCTCAATACCGTGAAATCCCGCATTTCCCGTGCCCGTGGCGCGCTACGCGCAATTTTGACCGGAAAGACGGAACTTTCCGGCAAAAGGCACGTCTAATGGAACAGAAGGGAGGTAACAGGCGGCAATGAAATGCGATTCTTTTCAAGAATACCTGGACGGCTACCTCGACGGAAGCCTGTCTGAGTTGGAAAATGAAGCCATGCGCGCGCACATGAATTCCTGTGGCGCGTGTAAAAAAATATATGAAGAACAAAAACAGCTGCTGGAAGCGCTGAATGATCTGGACGACGGCGTTCATGCCCCGGATGATCTGGTGGCAAACGCCATGGCGCGCATCCACAAGGAACGCGGCGCTTCGCATAAAAAGTCCTGGTGGATCGCAGGCGGTTTGGCCGCGGCGCTGTGCCTGACGTTGGGCTTAGGCACACTGCTCTTGGGCGGCGGTACGAAATCAGCGGCTCCGGCTGCGATAGGATCGGCGCCCAATGATAGCGGCGTCCAGGACACAGCCTCAGGATATGTTGATCGCTCGGATTTTGCATATATGGAAGAGGCGGGCGCTGATGCCGACAATGGGTGGGCGGACGGTACAGCGGCGGATGACATGAAAATGGAGGCTGCTGCGGAAGAGCCGGCTCCGGAGGCAGCGGAAGCGCCGAGTGCAACGCAAGCGCCGAGTGCTGCGGAAGACTCCCTGATGACGCAGAAGAGCGCGGAACCCTCTTTAGAAAAGACGCAGGCCGCGCTCAAGATCATCCGCGAGGCCAATCTCACGATGGAAACCGAGCAGTATGACGACGATATGCAGGCGCTGCGCGCGCTGGTGGAGGAAAACGCGGGCTTCATTACATCCAATGAGGAATGGGGCTCCGGTGAATATACTCGCCACATGATACTCAACATCCGCGTTCCGGCCAGTTCGCTGGATTCCTTCATGGAGCGGGCTAAAGCCGTCGGCAGCGTGATCAGCAGCGCCATCACGGAAACCGACGTCACCGATCGATACACCGATACGGATCGCCGTCTGAAAGCCTATCAGAAGCAGTATGATCGCGTGCTGGACATGATGGATCAGGCGCAGACGGTGGATGAACTGATCCAGATTGAATCTGAGTTGTCCAGACTGGAGTTGAACATTGAAGATTGTCAGGGGGCGCTGAACTATTGGGACGAGCGCATCCAGTATTCCTCCGTGACCATTTACGTAGATGAGGTCAAGCGCGCTGCCCAGGAGGATCAGCCGCTCGGCCTGCAGATGCAGAATGCGCTGGAGGATTCCTGGGAAACCTTCACGGAAAACGCGAAGGAGACGCTGGTCAATACCTATGCTGCGCTGCCCTATATCGTGACCTGGTTGATTGTGCTGGTGATCGTTGGCGGCGTCGTGCTGATTGTCGTGCTGACCCGCAGACGCAAAAAGCGGAAATAACAGAAGATGTTGTTTTGAGCCTGTGCTTTCCGGAAGAGGAAGGAAGCGCAGGCTCTTTTCTGTGAAAAATGCGTGATGGGCGGGCAGAAAGTTTCTTAAACCACAGCGGTTGTGGTATACTGTAACCAAAGGCAGGATGTTTTTTCGGAGGGTGGAATTTCATGGACAGATTGGTTCTGATTGACGGATATTCCCTGATGCATCGCGCGTTTTACGCCATACCGGCGCTTTCCAAGGACGGCGTATACACCAACGCGCTGTTTGGCTTTTTCAATATGCTGCTCAAGGTGGTGAGCGACGCAGCGTCCGATTACCTGATTGTGACGCTGGACGCGCACGCGCCGACCTTTCGCCACAAGCAGTTTGCCGACTACAAGGCGGGCCGCAAGCCCATGCCGGAGGAAATGCGCCCGCAGGTGGAAATGCTGCGCGGGCTGCTGAAGGAAATCGGCATCTGTCAGGCGGAAATGGCGGGCTTTGAGGCGGACGATTTGATGGGCACGCTGTCCAAAAGTGCGGCGGAGCAGGGCACGGAGTCCATATTGGTCACGGGTGACCGCGATTCCTTTCAGCTCATCGGGGATCACACGCGCGTTTGGTTTACGCGCAAGGGACTGAGCGAGATCGAGGATCTTTCGCCGGAAAAGCTTGTCGAAGGCTACGGCGTGCGTCCCGATCAGGTGCCCGATCTCAAGGGACTGATGGGCGATGCGTCGGATAACATCCCCGGCATCCCAGGCGTAGGCGAAAAGACCGCTCTGAAACTCCTGGGGGAATATGATAAACTCGAAAACGTGTTGGAGCATGCAGGGGAGATCAAGGGCAAATTGGGCGAGAAGGTTCGCGCCGGTGCAGAGACGGCTCGCCTGAGCAAGGAACTGGCCACCATCGACCGCAACGCGCCGGTGGAATTCGATAAGCGCATCGCGCTGCTGCCGCAGGCGGAAAAGTTTGTGCCGGTGTTCCGCCAGCTCGGCTTCCGCTCATTGCTCGACCGTTTGCCCAAGGGAACGGGCGCAGCAGTCGAAACGGAAGAAGAGCAGAGTTCCTTTGGCGAAGAGCAGGTGCTGGACACGGAGGAGGCAATTGCCTCGTTTATAGAGCAACAGCCGGACGCCTTTGCGCTGTTCGCGCGGCCGGATGCGCTGTGCCTGGCCGACAGCCTGAACCGCTGCGCACGCATACCGCTTCAGGCAGACCTGCTCAGCGCGGGACTGGATGAACAGAAGGCACTGGAAGCACTGCGCCCATGGCTGGAAGGCAGCGCGCAGAAGCGCGTGTTCGACATCAAAGCCTGGCGCACCAAGCTGGCGGGAATGGGCTTGGAGATGCGGGGACCGTATTTGGACGTGTGCATCGCGGGCTATCTCATCGAGCCGTCGGACAGCGCCAGCGTGGAAAAGCTCTGCGACCGGCAGCTGGGCGCGGAGGCCTCGGCAGTCAATCTCTATCGCCTGGCAGATGTGCAGATGGAAAAGCTGACCGCACAGGGCATGAAAAAGCTCTTTGACGAGGTGGAAATGCCGCTGGCGGGCGTGCTGTTTGACATGGAGCGCGAGGGCTTCCGCGTGGATCGCGCGGCGCTGACGCAGTTACAGGAGCAGTTTGGAGCGAAAATTGCTGAATTGCAACAGGCGATTTACGAGGTTTCCGGGGAGAATTTCAACGTTCTTTCGCCCAAGCAGCTGGGTGTGGTGCTGTTTGAGAAACTCGGCCTGCCTGCCGGGCGCAAGACCAAATCCGGGTATTCGACCGATGCAGAGGTGTTGGAAAACCTCGTCAGCGCGCATCCTGTGGTGCCGCTGGTGCTGCAATACAGGGCGTTTACCAAGCTCAAGTCCACCTATGTGGACGGGCTGCTCAAGCTCTCGGACGAAAACGGGTTTATTCACACTACCCTCAACCAGACCGTCACCGTTACCGGGCGCATTTCCTCTGCCGAACCCAACTTGCAGAACATCCCCGTGCGCACGGAGTTGGGGCGCGTGATGCGCAAGGTCTTTGTGCCGCGGGACGGGGAGCATCTGCTGGTGGACGCGGACTATTCACAGATCGAGCTGCGTGTGCTGGCGCACATGGCGGACGAGAAGAATATGATCGATGCCTTCTTAAAGGGCGAGGACATTCACGCGCGCACGGCTGCGGAGGTCTACGGCGTGCCGCTTGATGAAGTCACGCCGCAGATGCGCTCTTCAGCCAAGGCGGTCAACTTCGGCATCGTCTACGGCATCAGCGATTTCGGTCTGGCAAAAAACATCGGTGTTTCCAGAAAGGAAGCGCGGGAGTTTATCGAAAAATACTTTGCGCGCTATCCGCGCATCAAGGAATATATGGATTCCTGCGTGCGGCAGGGACACGAGCAGGGGTATGTTACGACGCTGTTCGGCCGCCGCAGAAACCTGCCGGAACTTTCCTCTTCCAACTATCAAACCCGTTCCTTCGGCGAGCGCGCCGCGATGAACACGCCCATTCAGGGCACGGCGGCGGATATCATCAAGATCGCCATGGTGCGCGTGGCAGATGCGCTGCGCAGGGAAGGACTGGAAGCCAAACTCATCCTTCAGGTACATGACGAACTGATCGTTGATGCGCCGAAGGACGAAGCGGAGCGCGTGAGCGCACTGCTCAAAAACGAGATGGAAAACGCCGTGCAGATGCAGGTGCCGCTGACCGTAGAGGTCAAGACCGGCCGCAGCTGGTACGAAACCAAATAAAGCAAAAGAAAAGAGCGGGATGGAGTTTATGAAAGTAATTGGGCTGACCGGAGGCATCGCCAGCGGAAAATCGACGGCCTCGGCCTATTTTCGGGAGCTGGGCGCGGTGATTGTGGATGCGGATGCGATTTCGCGCGCAAGCACACGCCGCGGCGGCGCAGCCTTTGAAGCGGTCTGCGCGGCCTTTGGCGATATTCTCGGAGCGGACGGCGAGATTGACCGGCGCAAGCTGGGCGGTATCGTGTTTGCCGACGAGGACGCGCGCCGCAAGCTCAATTCCATCGTTCATCCCGCGGTGATGGCAGAATCCCGTGCGCAGATTGAAAACGCGCGTGCATCGGGCGTAAAGATGTGTATCCTGGATGTTCCGCTGTTGTTTGAAACCGGCATGGAAAAGCTCTGCGACGAAACATGGCTGATCTATGTGCCGCGGGAGGAACAGATCCGCCGCATGGCGGAGCGGGACGGTTTGGACGCTGCCGCTGCCGCCGCGCGAATCGACAGCCAGATGCCGCTGGAGGAAAAGCTCAAGCGGGCAGATGTGGCAATTGATTCCTCCGGCACCATCGAGCAGACGCGGGAAAAGCTGCGCCGCCTGTGGGAGGAAAGAACATGACCGCGAAGAAGAAAGGGCAGAAGGTTACAAAGCGGCAGATATGGTTGGCTGTTTCTGCGGTGGCGATAGGACTTGTTGCGGTTGCAATTTGCTGGGCGTTTCGCTGGGCGCCGAAGAAGCAGGAGATCGTCTATCCGCTGAATTACGAGCAGGAGCTGCTCTCTGCGGCGGATGAGTTTTCCATTGATCCCTGTCTGCTGGCGGCGCTGGTCTATTGCGAAAGCAGCTTTCGACCGGATGCAGTCAGTTCCGTCGGCGCGGTGGGGTTGATGCAGATCATGCCCGAAACCGGGCGCTGGCTCTCCGGGAAAATCGAGCTGGACGCGCCCTATGACGACGAAATGCTCTACGACCCGGCGACCAATCTGCGCCTGGGCTGCTGGTATCTGGATTTCCTGCACAAGCGCTACGACGGCCGCTGGCAGGAAGCGCTGACGGCGTATATCGCCGGTCAGGGACAGGTGGATCAGTGGCTGACCGATCCGGAGCTTTCCAAGGACGGAAAAACCTTGGATGTAATTCCCGGGCAGGACGTCAAAGAATATGCTGCAAAGGTAATGAGAACGCATGAAAAATACAAAACGGCTTATCCTGATGTGCTTGTGTGCACTCTTGATGACGACGATGACGGGCTGCAAGAGTGAGGAAGCCTTCAACTGGTCCCAGCTTTCGGCGGGGACGGCAAGCGCATCGCCCGCGCCGACGGTGACGGAATCTTCGGAGCTGAATGTCGGTATGCCCACGGCATCGGGAGAATTGAACCCGCTAACGAATCCCTCCGCCTCCATGCAGGGGCTGTTCAAACTTGCCTTTGAAGGCGTGATGCGTCTTTCCGACCGCTATCAGCCGGAAAACTGGCTGGCGGAAAGCGTTGCGCGCACGGAAAAGGGATATACCATTATGCTGCGCGCAGGCGTGCTCTTTCACGATGGAAAGGGGCTGACGGCGCAGGACGTGGTGGATTCCTTTGAGGCGATTCGCGATGCAGAAGCCAGCCCGTGGAAGAGCGTGATCGCCCCGATCACAGCCATGACAGCGGAGGGAGAGCGCGAGCTTTCCGTGGAAACCGAGGCGGGTTATGCCGCGCTTTACGCGCTGACCTTTCCGGTGGTCAGCTCTCAACAGGGAAACACCTTCCCGGCGGGCACGGGGCCCTATCGCATCGCGGGGTATACGCAGGGCGAAAGCATGGATCTCTTCCGCTGGGACAGCTGGTGGCGTACGCCCGCGTTGATTCCCTCGATCCACGTTATGGCTCGGGAGGATGCGGAATCGGAGCTGGCGACCTTCCAGGCGGGCGCGCTGGACGTGTGCACGGCGGATATGCTGACGGTTTCCTCCGTCACGCAGCGCGCGTCGGTTTCGAAACAGGATTATTTGACCGGGCAGGCGGAGCTGCTGCTGCCAAATCTGCACGGCGTGCTGGGCGATGTGCAGCTGCGGCATGCGGTGGCGCAGGCGTTGGATAAGAGCGATGTCATCACCAACACCTATCAGAACCACGGCGTGGCGGTGGACGTGCCCGTGCTGCCGGACAGTTGGCTGGCGGAGCGCACCGAGAGCATCGAGTGCGATGTGGACGCGGCGCGAGAAGCGTTGGCGCAGCTCGGATGGAAGGATTTGGACGGCGACGGTTATGTGGAGCGCTATGCTTCCGGTCAAAACGAGCCGCAGCAGACGCCGCAGCCCACGGATGAACCGGCGGCAACGGATACGCCCGAGCCGCCCCCGGCAGACGATGTGCCGGAGAACACCGGCAACAAGCTCGATTCCCTGCTGGGCGATGCAAATCAGAACAATACCTTGAGCACGATGAATCGTCTGTCGTTGACCATACTGACCAATGAAGAGGATTCTTCCTCTCACAAGGATGCGGCCAGCCGGCTGGTGACGCAGCTGGGCAAGGCGGGAATCGAGGCGACGGTGACTTCCGTGGCATTTGATAAGTTGGATGCAGCCGTTGAAGCTGGGGAATACGATCTGCTGCTGATCGGCTATCAGCTGCCGAAGAACGGCGACCTGAGTTCCCTGCTGCGCGCGGACGGCATCAATAACCGCACGGGGTACGCCAGCAGCGCCATGGATGCAGCGTTGGACAGCCTGCATACGGCGCAATCGGCGGAGGACTATTACAACGCCATGCAGAAGGTCTATGACCTTATCATGCAGGATCTGCCGGTCTATACGCTGTGCATGCGCACGCGCACGCAGGTGGTGGACCGCAACGTGATGGTTTCGGCTGTGGCGCACCAGGATGAACCGTATCGCGGCATAGAAACCTGGACCAACATCAAGGAAGAATAAATCAAGGACAGAACAGACCACCGGTAAAGCCGGTGGTTTTTCATTGTCACGCTGATACGATCTACATCTGCATAAGATGGTTCCTTGCTACTCTTTTGCCAATAGGCTTCCAGTGAACTGCTCGCCTGTGAGTGAATTTCGAGTTTACAAAAACAGCCTCATCGGAATTTTCCGATGAGGCTGCTGTTTATGGGGCTATGAAATTACTTCGCGATCAGGCTCTCGCCGGTCATTTCGGTGGGCTTGGGCAGACCCATCAGCTCCAGCATAGTGGGCGCCAGGTCGGCCAGACGGCCGCCTTCGCGGAGCTTGGCGTCCTTGCGGCTGGGATCAACCAGGATGAAGGGCACCTTGTTGGTGGTGTGCGCGGTGAAGGGCTCGCCCGTGGTGGGGTCGATCATCATGTCCGCGTTGCCGTGGTCAGCGGTGATGAGCACCTGACCGCCGGTGGCCAGAACTGCCTTCACGACGCGGTCCACGCAGGCGTCCACGGTCTTGACGGCCTTCTCCGCCGCTTCGAGCACGCCGGTGTGGCCGACCATGTCGCAGTTGGCGAAGTTCAGGATCATCACGTCATACTTGCCGCTGCCGATCAGTTCCACAGCCTTATCCGTGACCTCATAAGCGCTCATTTCGGGCTTGAGGTCGTAGGTCGTGACCTTGGGGGAAGGGATCAGCTCGCGATCCTCGCCGGGATTGGGCGCTTCCACGCCGCCGTTGAAGAAGAAGGTGACGTGCGCGTATTTCTCGGTTTCTGCGATGCGCAGCTGGGTCTTGCCGTTGGCCGCCAGATATTCGCCCATGGTGTTGGTCAGGGTCACGGGCTTGAAGGCGGTTTCGATGTTGGTGAAGGTATCGTCATAGCGCGTCATGCCGACAAAGGTGACGGGCTTATAGCCACCCAGGCGCTCAAAATCGCTGAAGTTCGCGTCGATGAAGGCGCGGGTGATTTCGCGGGTGCGGTCGGGGCGGAAGTTGAAGAAGATCATCGAATCGCCGGGTTCCACGGTGGCGACGGGCTTGCCGTCCTCCTGGATGACGCAGGGCACGACGAATTCATCGGTCTTTTCGTTCTTATAGCTGTTCTTCATCGCGCAGATCGGGCAATCCGCCTTGTCGCCAACGCCGCAGGAGATGGCTTCGTAAGCCTTCTGGATGCGGTCCCAGCGCTTGTCACGGTCCATGGCCCAGAAGCGGCCGGAAATCGTGGCGATCTTACCGAACTGCACCTTGTCCATGTAGTCCTGGAGCTGCTGGACGTACTCGATGCCGGAGGAAGGAGGCGTGTCGCGGCCGTCCATGATGCAGTGGACGTAAACATTGTCCAGACCCTGCTGCTTGGCCAGATCAATCAGCGCAAACAGGTGGGTGATGTGGGAGTGCACGCCGCCGTCGGAGAGCAGACCCATCAGGTGCAGCTTGCCGCCGTTCTTCTTGGCCTTCTGGCAGGCATCCACAAATTCGGGAACCTTGAAGAAATCGCCGTCCTGAATGGACTTGGTGATGCGGGTCAGCTCCTGATAGACAATGCGGCCCGCGCCGATGTTGAGGTGGCCGACCTCGGAGTTCCCCATCTGGCCGTCCGGCAGACCGACGTCCATGCCGCTCGCACCGATGACCGTGTGGGGGTATTCCGCCTCGAGCTTATCCAGGTTGGGAGTGCCGGCAAGCTTGATGGCATTGCCGTAGGTCTCGGCGCGCTCACCAAAACCATCCATAATGATCAAAGCCGTCATTTTCTTCGTCATGGTTTATTCTCCTCTTACTTGACCGTCGCGGTCGCCGCCGCAACAATGATGGAGAAGTCTTCCGCCTTCAGGGAAGCGCCGCCGATCAGGCCGCCGTCAATCTCCTCCTGCGCCATCAGGCCGGCGCAGTTCTTGGCGTTCATGGATCCGCCGTACTGGATGCGGGTCTCGTCCGCAACTTCCTTGCCGTAAGCGCCTTCGATGGCCTTGCGGATGACGCCGATGGTCTCGTTGGCCTGTGCGTCGGTCGCGGTCTTGCCGGTGCCGATGGCCCAGATGGGCTCGTAGGCGATGACAACGTTCTTGACCTGCTCACCGGTCAGACCGGCCAGAGCCTTCACGGTCTGGGAGGAAACCAGCGCGTCGGTCTCGCCGCTCTCGCGCTGCTGCAGGGACTCGCCCACGCAGATGATGGGGGTCAGGCCGTTGGCGACGGCGACCAGCACCTTCTTGTTGACCGTCTCATCGGTCTCCGCAAAATACTGACGGCGCTCGCTGTGGCCGAGCACGACGTACTCTGCGCCGACCGCCTTGAGCATATCGGCAGAGATCTCGCCGGTGTAAGCGCCGCTCTTTTCCCAGTGCATGTTCTGCGCGCCTACCTTGATGTTGCTGCCCTCGGCCGCCTTGACGACCGCGCAAAGGTCCACAAAAGGCACGCACACAACCACGTCGCACTTCGCATCCGCGACCTTGGCCTTGAGGGCCTCGACCAGCTCCGCTCCTTCGCAGGGGAGCTTATTCATCTTCCAGTTGCCCGCGATAATCGGCTTTCTCATGATCTTTACCTCCGTAAAAGCTTGATGAAATGGGTACATCCGCACGAAACGCTCTGCGGAAACCGGGTCCGCAGAGCGCTTTTGAGTCGGATGATAGATTACTTGTCGTTCAGCGCCGCAACGCCGGGGAGCTCCTTGCCTTCGAGGAACTCAAGGGAAGCACCGCCGCCGGTAGAGATGTGGGTCATCTTATCGGCATAGCCCATCTGCTCGACTGCCGCCGCGGAATCGCCGCCGCCGATGATGGAAACGCAGTTGTGATTGTCGGCCAGAGCCTGCGCGATGGCGCGGGTGCCGCCGGCGAAATTCGGGAACTCGAACACGCCCATCGGGCCGTTCCAAACGACGGTTGCCGCGTTGGCAATTTCCGCCGCAAACAGCGCCTGGGTCTGCGGGCCGATATCCATGCCCTCCCATCCATCGGGGATCTGCTTGGAGTGCACAGTGATGCGCAAGGTGTCATTGCTGAACTCCTGACCGCAGATGTTATCCACGGGCAGCAGGATGCGCACGCCCTTCTCCTTGGCCTTTTCGAGCATCTCGCGGGCCAGGTCGATCTTGTCTTCCTCGCACAGGGACTTGCCGATGGAGCCGCCCAGCGCCTTCTGGAAGGTGTAGGACATACCGCCGCCGATGATCAGGGTATCGACCTTCTCCAGCAGGTTGGTGATGACGCCGATCTTATCGGAAACCTTAGCGCCGCCCAGGATCGCCACAAAGGGACGGGCCGGGTTCTCCAGCGCCTTGCCCATGACGTCCAGCTCCTTGCCGATCAGGAAACCGGCAACGGCGGGCAGATAGTGAGCAACGCCCTCGGTGGAAGCATGCGCGCGGTGCGCGGTGCCGAAAGCATCGTTGACATAGATTTCAGCGAAAGAAGCAAGCTTCTTGGCAAACTCGGGATCGTTCTTTTCCTCTTCCTTGTGGAAGCGGACGTTCTCCAGAAGAACCACGTCGCCGGGCTTCATCTCGGAGACGCACTTCTGCGCGTCGGGACCGATGACGTCCTTGGCCAGCACAACCTTCTTGTCCAGCTTCTCGCTCAGACGCTCGGCCACGGGAGCCAGGGAGTACTTCATGTTGAACTCGCCCTTGGGACGGCCCAGATGCGAGCAGAGGATGACGGCCGCATTGTGATCCAGCAGGTACTTGATGGTGGGCAGAGCCGCCACAATACGGGTTTCATCGGTGATCTTCGTTCCGTCCAGCGGGACGTTGAAGTCGCAGCGAACCAATACGCGCTTGCCGGATACGTCGATATCCTCAATGGTCTTCTTGTTCATAACACACACTCCTTGTCCGTTTATTGTGCGCAATGTTTTGTGTAGACGCCGCGCGGCGGTAAAGCCGCGCATCTGGAATTTCTGACAATTAAAGTATACCTGAAATCAAGACCGTTTGCAACCGCTTTTCGGCTTCTTTGTTAAGGGATTCACAAAAAGTTTTTCTGTTGAGGCGAGCGGTCACCAGGGAGGAAGGTTTGCGAGAAATTCCCGGATAAGATGCACAAGAAAAAGAACCATTGCAGCCAGCAGCAGGGAAAGGAAAACAGCCAATGCGGCAACCAGCGCCTTTTTTTTTCGTGACTGCGTCATGGACAAATTTCTCCTTACAGCATTTTTACGTCCATTCTGCCCGTGAAGGCAGCACTTTATGCGTCGTTTCCGTTGCAATTGCTGAAAACGATATGCTATAATAAAAAAACAAATACAGAACACAGGAGGGGAATTCTTTATGAATCAGATTCACATCGGCACATGCGTGCCCGGACAGCATGCCATGACCTATTTGCCTGCGATGGTGGATAAGGGCTACGAACGCTTTCAGATCTGCTTCCACATGGAATATTACGGCGTGGAGCTTTCCGAACTTGCGCCCCGCGTGATGGAGACCATTGCGCCCACCGGTCAGAAGATCACCGCGCTCGGCCTCTACTGCAACCCCATCCAGTATCAGGAGCATCTGGATAACCTCAAAAAGGCCATCGACAACGTGCACCTCTTCGGCACCGATCTGGTCTGCACCTTTGCAGGCGCTGTGAAGGGCAAGAGCGTGGAGGAATCCATGCCGGGCTTTAAACGAGCTTTCACCGAGCTTGGCAAGTACGCGGCGGACCGCGGCGTTCGCATCGCATTTGAAAACTGCTCGATGGGCGGTAATTGGCGGAACAACACCTGCAACATCGCTTACGCGCCCCGCGCCTGGGACATGATGTTTGAAGAAGTGCCGATGGACAATATCGGCCTGGAATGGGAGCCTGCCCACGCCATTCGCCAGCTGATCGACCCCATCGCGGAGCTGAAGAAATACGCCCCCACCGGCAAAATCTTCAATGTCCACGGCAAGGATACCACCGTCGATTGGGACGGCATCCGCCACGAGGGCATTAACTGCGGCCTTGAGTTCACGCCCGACCGATTCCCCGGCATGGGCGATACCAACTGGCGCGATGTGTTTTATCTGCTGCACCGCAACGGCTACGAGGGCGACGTCAACATCGAAGGCTATCATGACAACTGCTACAACAAGCAGTGGGAAATGACCGGCCAGATGCACGCGCTGAACTACCTCAAGTGGGCGCGCGGCGGCGAATTCATCCCCACGCCCTGGGAAAAGTAAAAAGCCATAAAGCGTACCCGCTTTTCCCTGTGGAAAGCGGGTACGCTTTATGCTGAAAGGGGAATACTCAAGTAATTTCCCTAAAAAGGAGAATAGCCGGATGGCTTGCAGAATCGCCTGATTGTGGGCAGAGCACTTCGTTTATGCACGTTCTGCGAAAAGTCGGAGCCTAATACCTGAAAAAATGCCTCCACACGTTTTTCGTGCGGAGGCATTTGTGTTTTGAGGGGTTCTCAATCCATGTCGGCTGCGGTGATGATGTTGATGGCGTGGTCGGCGACACGCTCCAGGTTGGTGGCGACGTCGGTAAAGAGCATACCGCTTTCCGGCGTACACAGGTTCTTGTTCAGGCGGTCGATATGGCGCTGACGAAGCAGCTCATCCATTTCGTCGACGCGTTGTTCCAGTGCATAGGCACGGGTGGCACGGTTTGCATCGCGGCTATCGAACGAACTCAGCGCCGTTTCCAGCAGCTCGCGCACAGGAGCGTACATTTCGTTGATTTCAAGCAGCCCCGCATCGGAGATGACGACTTTGTCGCGTTCGCGCGCCTGTGCCAGCTCCATGATGTTCTCCGCATGGTCGCCGATGCGCTCAATATCGTTGACGACGTGGAACAGTTCGCCCACCAACGAACCTTCGTGGTCGGAAAGCTCGGTCTGGTTGATGAGCACGAGATATTTGGTGATCTCGTGGTTGAGATAATTATTATTTGCATTTTTAGTATGTGTAGTATTAGTAGTAAAAAGAAAATTAACA
>CAJJNQ010000054.1 GCA_905193155.1 uncultured Christensenella sp. | reverse complement strand
TGACCCTTCGGGACATTCCGGTGTTCCGCTCGGCTTATTCGGCAAGCCGAAACGCACGAGCTTCAGCCGCTTCGCGGCCTTCGGTGGGCGGGGGGAGCTTCGCTCCCCCCTGCACCCCCCTCTCCCGCCCCCGCACACCGGACAGGCAGGCGCGAAAGGGACGGAAAGGGCGCCTTGGCTCCCCTGTATAAGGGGAGCTGTCTGCGCAGCAGACTGAGGGGTTGCCCTTTGCTCCCCTATACCCGTAGGGTGAGCGTAGCGAACCTGAAGCATGAGCGTTTAGGATAGGAGAGCACGGCGTGCTCTCTCATCCTAATAAGCCATGCGAAACACCGGGACATTCCGAAGGAATGTTACGGTGCGAAGGGGGAGCTGTCTGCACAGCGGCCTGAGGGGTTGCCCTGCCCTGCGTTCCGCTCATGGTTGGGCGGAACGCAGGGCTTTTTCCTTTTTTCTCAGAATCCCAGCTGATGCAAAAACTTGCCCAGCAGCCCGCTCCACGAGGTCGTGCCGGGGGCTTCCTTTTCGTTGCCCAGATCCAGTCCGTGCCGGCCGAAGGGATAGACGTGCAGCGACACGGGCACGTTCTGGTCGGCGCACTTCTGCGCAAAGTCGATGCTCGATTCCACCATCACGATGGGGTCGGTCGCCGTGTGCCACAAAAAGCAGGGCGGCGTATCGGGCGTGACGTGGTATTCCGGGCTGAGCGCGCGCACCCGGCGGATGTCCAGATCGCGCTCGCCGGTCATGTACTCATTGAAGTCCGCAGACCGCATCATGTTGATGTTGAGCACGCCGTAGCAGGGCGCGATGGCGTCCGGGCGGCAGGAGACGCGCTCGACGGGATCGCCGGCATCGGGATTGCCTGCGTCGTACTGCGTGCCGCACAGGCCGGTCAGG
Source organism: uncultured Christensenella sp. (assembly GCA_905193155.1). GTDB lineage: Bacteria > Bacillota > Clostridia > Christensenellales > UBA1750 > Spyradocola. The sequence goes on along the minus strand of CAJJNQ010000054.1, from coordinate 13,744 downwards.
TGGCCTCCGGCGGAAAAGCCCATAAAGCCGATCTTATCGGGCAGCACGCCGAATTCCTCCGCGCGGGCGCGAACCGTGCGGATGGCGCGCTGCGCGTCGAGCATGGGGACGGGCGCATGATAGGGATGCACGCGGTAATCGAGCACAAAGGCGTTGATCCCCATCTCATTTAAGCGCTGCGCCACCGGCGCGCCCTCGTGGGCGGCCTTGTGGGTGTACGCGCCGCCGGGGGCGACGATCATCGCGCCGTGCCCTTTGCCGTCGTTCAGCAAAAAAGGCGTAATGCTCGGCATTTCCTGCCCGATTCCCGCGTCAAAGAGCGGAACGTCCTTTTCATTTTCCCAGAGGTAAATCTTCTGCATTTCCATCTTTCCTCGCCCTCCTTAAAAGCCCATCGTGCGCAGGAAATCGGCCAGCAGCTGCGGCCAATCCTCCGCCAGCGGGGAATCCTCTCTGCCCAGCCCCACGCCGTGCGGGCCGAAGGGGAAGATGTGCAGCGAGACGGGCACGTTGTGCGCGATCAGCGCCTTGGCCAGGCGCAGGCTGTTCTCCACCGGCACCGCGCCGTCCTCCGCCGTGTGCCACAAAAAGCAGGGCGGGGTCTTTTCCGTCACGTTGAACTCGGCGGTCAGGGCGCGCATCTGGCGGCGTTCAAACTTCTCGCCCATCAGGCTGTACGCCGAGCCCTCGTGCCAGTATTGATCGACCGAGGCCACCGCATAGCAGGGCACGAACAGATCGGGGCGGCTGCTCTCGCGGTCGATGGGATCCTCCGCAGCGGGGTCGCCCTCGTCCCACAGCGTCGCCGCCGTGCAGACCAGATGCCCGCCCGCTGAAAAGCCGAGAATGGCGATCTTGTCCTTGTAAATGCCGAACCTGTCCGCAAAGTGGCGAACGTAGCGGATGGCGCGCTGCGCGTCCATCAGCGGCACGGGGTGGCGGTAGGGCGCCACGCGATAGTCCAGCACAAAGGCGTGAAAGCCCAATTCGTTCATCCGCTGCGCGATCGGCGCGCCCTCGTGATCCGCCTTCATGACATAGCCGCCGCCGGGGCAGACGATCACCGCGCCGTGCATCTTGCCGTCCGCAAGCAGATACGGCGTGAGCGTGGGCTCCGGCTGGCCGATGCTCTCGTCAAACATCGGCGTCTTCTTCCAAAGCTTGATGGTCTCCATATTTTTCCTCCTGCGGGGCAAGCGCCCCAAGTGGTTTTCTCTATTTTTCTTTCGTCCCGCGCTGCGCGCGGGGGCGCGTCCGCCGGTTTCGTGCGCGCCGCGCTTTTATCGGGACGCGCCGTCCGGCCGATTCTTCCCCGCACGGGCACGGCCGGGTTTTGCGCACCCGCCCGGCTTCATCCTGTGCGGCGTATGCCTGCCCCCATCGCGCGCGTCCGGATGCGGTGCGGCGTGCGCGCAGCCGGGGGACGCGCGCCCCCGTTTCCCTTACAGATAGGGGTTCATGTCTCCGAGCTTACCGAAGATCAGATCCGGCTCGACGCCGTATTTTTCGATGTCCTCCACCGTGCCCTCGCCCGACAGCACGAGGATCGAGCACAGCCCGTGATCCACGCCCGTGCGCACGTCGGTGTAGAGCCGGTCGCCCACCATCGCCATCTCCCCCGGCGCAAGGCCGGTGCGCTCCTGCGCGGCGCGCACGATCTCGCCGCAGGGCTTGCCGATGATCACGTCCGCCTTCCGCCCGGTCGAGGCCTCGATAAAGGCCATGATCGCGCCGATGTCGGGAATAAAGCCGCTTTCGGTGGGGCAGTTGAAATCGGGATGCGTCGCGATATACGGCAGCCCTTCCCGCACCAGGTCGCACACGCGGGTCATCTTCGCATAGTCCAGCGTCGTGTCAAACCCCACCAGCACAAGGTCGGGATGTTCGTCCTCCAGCGCAATGCCGTGCTTCTCCATCTCTTCCCTCAGCGACGGATTGCCCAGCAAAAACACGCGCTTGCCGGGATATTCGCGTTTCAGATACTGCGCGGCCGCCTGACCGGAGGTGAGGATCTTGTCCTCCCCGACGTGCAGACCCAGCCGTCCGAGCTTTTCAACGTAGTGCTGAACCGACCGCGAGGAATTGTTGGTCAAAAACAGGTAGCTGCGCCCGGTCTGCTCGACCTTTTGCAAAAACTCCATCGACCCTTCGATGATCCGGTCGCCCAGATAGAACGTGCCGTCCATGTCCAGCAAAAAACACCGAATCCCGCTCAGCGCCGCGCGCATCTCCGCCGCCGTCTTTTCGCCCGGCTTTCTCATCCGCCGCATCCTCCCCATTTTCGCATTCTTCCGTTTCCATTATAACACAACCATCCCCCCGCGCAAGAAAAAACGTCCGAAGCGCTCCCCCGCCTCCTGCGCAAAAAACACCTCTGCGCGGCAGTCCGTGCAGCCCCCACTCGCGCCCGCACCCCTCTGCCGCGCCCCCGGACGCAAAAAGACAGGCGGCAATTCCTTGCCGCCTGTCTTTTGCGTCCTATTTTCCCGTCACAGATCGTCCGCGTCCTGCACGGGCCGCTCCCCGTTTTCCGGGGAAGGCCGTCCCGTCCATGAGCCGAGCGGGTCGGTTTGGCTCGCACGCCGGGTGATGCACTGCATCGCCGCCTGCGTGGGCTGCGCCCTTCAATGCTCGCGGCAGTCCTGCCCGGGGTCTTTGACGTTCTCGTCCTGATTCGGGTTCTTCTGATTCTTGGCCTTGTTCCGGCCGTTCTTGTTCTGAGAGCTGACCTTGTGGTTTTTGTTCTGGTTCTGCATGATGTTATCACCTCGCCGGTAGTCTGCCCCGGCGCGATGCGATTATGCAGCTTTTTTGCTTTACGGCTGGAGCGGTTCGCCGTCCCCCACTTCGCCGCCCGCCGCGTCGGAGGGCAGCTCGGGCTGCTGCGTCGCTTCCGGCGCGTCCGCCGTGTTCTCCGAGACCACCGGCAGCGTAAGCTCCTGCGCATAGAGCAGGTTGCCGCTCTCGTCCACGAAGCAGACGGGCTTGTTTTTGTCGAAATCTGCGCGGTCGCACAGCACGGCGGCGGGCACGGGCGCTTCTCCTTCGGCAAGGTCGCTCAGCGCCACCGTCACGCGGATGCAGGCGTCGTTCTCCTCGATCGAGGCGACGGCCGCCTGGCGGGTCTCGGTGCTTTGGGGAATCGCGGCGACGAGCACCTTGTCCTGCGGCAGCTCGGTCTTTTCATCGGAATTGTAGACATAGTAGACGGCGCCGTCGCTCTCGCGCAGGCAGGAAGCCTGTTCAAAGCCGATCGGCGTGCCGGCGGCAAGCACCGCGCTCATGTCCAGCTGGGCGCGCAGCGCGCTATCGTCCGGCGGGAAGCCCGGGTTCTGCTCCGCGGCGGGATCGACCGTCGGCTCCGGCTCGGGCAGCGCAGCCTGCAAGGTCTGCATCATCGCCGGAAGATCTGCCGACTGAAAGCTCATGTATACCCGCACGCTCTGCCCGTCCACCTTGCGGTTGATGGGAACGTTGATCAGGTTCTGATAATCGTCATAATACACCGTCATCGTGCCTGCCGCCGTCGTCAGATAGATCTCCTGCGAAGCGTTCAGCTCCGGCGAATAATTGGTCTGGATCTCCACCTGCACGGGCTGCGCGCCGTAGAGCAGATCGCAAAGCTGCGCAAACTCCTCGCTCCCGGCGGCGTATTGCAGCTGCGGGATGTTGTCCCCCAGTCCCTCGTTTAAGAAGCTGACCGCAGCCTCCGTCACGCTCTCGCGCGGCAGCAGGTTCTGCAGCGTCGTCTCCTCCGCTTTGCAGCCCGCCAGCGCCATCAGCATCAGCGCCAGCGCGGCCGTCAGCGCCAGCGCGCGCAGCAGACCGTGGGAAATGTTCTTTTTATTCCGAACTTCGTCTTTTCTCATTTTTCAAACCGTCCTTTGGCTTTGCGGATGATTCCTATTTTAACTTCTTTATTATACAGGATGCCCCTTCTTTTTGCAACGCCGGGGCAAATGCACAGCGGAGAAAAAGTTTTCCGTTTCCGGGTATGTCCCCGCGCACGGCGGCGCACAATAAAGCCCGAAGGAGGCGAAAACCTTTGAAAAGACTGTTCAAAACGATGTTGTTTCCGACCCTGACGGCCGTGCTGCTGGCGGCGCTTTCCGCCTGTGCCTGCAACGGCCAGACCGCGACGCCCTCTCCCGCGCCCACCGCGATGACCGCAACGCCCGCCCCCGCGCCGACCGATAGCATCCTGCCCTCGCCGGAAGCGCCGGATGCGACGCCGGAAAGCCCCGCATCTCCGGAAAGCTCTGCCGAGCCCGGCTCCGCCATCGACTACGACGCGCTGAAAACCGAGGTGGAAAAGCTCAGCGAGATCGATACCTGCGACGTGGTCACGCACGGCAGCAAGGCGATTGCGGGCGTGACGTTTGACGCGCAGTATCAGGGCACGCTGACCGACCGCATCGAGGAAATGGTGCGCGAGAAGATCACCGCCAAGGACGCGGGAATCACCGAGGTTGCCGTCACGGCCGACCCGACGCTGTGCACCGAGATCCGCACCCTTGCCGCCGAAACCGCCGGCAAGGCCATGACCGCCGAGCAGATCAAAAAGTTCGACGAGCTCTTCGGCAAGATCTCTCCCGCGGGTTCCGAATCCCCCGCCGCATCCTGACCGTTTTTTACCCCCTTTTGAGCGCGGGGAGCCTCCGGCCCCCCGCGCTCTCTCGTCTTTTCCCGCGAGAAACTCATTTATCCTTCCCCGTTCGATTGACGTTCTTCGGGCGCTGCCTTATAATGGTTTCAACCCCGAACCGCGGTTTTTTCCGCGGCAGAGAGGATTCTATTTCAGGAGGAACCCGATATGTCCTGCCCTAATCCCGTCGCGTTCACCGTTTTCGGTCACGACATTTATTGGTATGGCATTCTGATCTCCCTGTCTGTGGTGCTTGCGGTCGTCATGGTCTACCGCGAGGCCAAGCGCAAGGGGCTGGACGCCGATTGTATGCTCGATTACGCCCTGCTGACCGTGCCCACGGCCATCGTCTTCGCCCGCCTTTACTATGTGATTTTCGAGTGGGATCAATACGCCGCCAATCCCATCCACGCGCTGTTCATCTGGGAGGGCGGCATCGCCATCTACGGCTCGATCCTCGGCGGCATCGTCGCCACGCTGATCTTCTCGAAGTGGAAAAAGATCTCCTTCTGGACGCTGGCGGATCTCGTCGCGCCGGGTCTGGTGCTGGGGCAGGCCATCGGCCGCTGGGGCAACTTCTTCAACCAGGAGGCCTTCGGCGAGCTGGTCACCAACCCCGACCTTCAGTTCTTCCCCTACGCCGTGTACATCGAGCGCCTGGGCGAGTGGCACATGGCGACCTTCTTCTATGAATCGGCCGCGTGCTTCCTGATCTTCATCTTCCTGCTGATCTACCGCCGCAAGGCCAAGAACGCCCCGGCGGGCAACCTCTTTTTGTGGTACTGGGTGCTCTACGGCATCGAGCGCGCCTATGTGGAGGGTCTGCGCACGGACAGCCTTTGGATCTTCAAGGGCGGCATCCCGATCGGCAACCTGATCTTCTTCCCCAACGGCCTGCGCGTTTCCCAGGTGCTGTCCATCATCATGGTCATCGCCTTCGGCACGGTGCTCATCGTCCGCGCCGTCAAGCGCCATAAGAAGCAGACCGCCGAGGACGAAACCGCTCCGCTCGACCCCAGCCTGCAGCTGGTCAGCGAAGACGGCGCAGCCGAAGCGGAGTCCGCGGACGAATCCGCCCCCGCGCCGGAAGCCGAAGTCTCCGCATCCGAGCAGCCCGAATCTGCCGGGGAATCTGCTCAGCCGGAAGAACCCGAATCCGCCGAGGAGGACAAAGACGGCGAAGAGGCGGAAGAAAACAAATAAAAATCGCAAGAGGAAATAAGGGGAGCGCTCATGAGAAACCTGACGATGCTCACGGATTTATACCAGATGACCATGATGAACGGCTATATCAACGCCGGCATCACCGACCGGATCGCGGTGTTCGATCTGTTCTACCGCCAGAACCCCGGCGGCAGCGCGTTTGCCGTCGCGGCGGGCTTGGAGCAGGTGGTCGATTACATCAAAAACCTGCATTTCGACCCGGAGGATATCGACTACCTCCGCTCTCTTCACCTCTTTGACGAGCGGTTCTTCGATTACCTCAAGGATTTCCGCTTCACGGGCGAGCTTTATGCCGTGCCGGAGGGCACCGTGGTCTTCCCCTACGAGCCGCTGATCCGCATCAAGGCGCCGCTCTTTGAGGCGCAGCTGATCGAAACGGCGATGCTCAACATCGTCAACCACCAGACGCTGATCGCCACCAAGGCCGCGCGCGTATGCCAGGCCGCGGCGGGGGATCTGGTGATGGAGTTCGGCCTGCGCCGCGCGCAGGGACCGGACGCGGGGCTTTACGGCGCGCGCGCCGCGCTGATCGCGGGCTGCGGCTCCACCTCCAACGTGCTGGCCGGGCAGCTCTGGGACGTGCCGGTGGCGGGCACCCACGCCCACAGCTGGGTGATGTCCTTCCCGGATGAGCTGACCGCCTTCCGCGCCTATGCCCAGGCCTATCCGGATGCGTGCCTGCTGCTGGTCGATACCTACGACACGCTGCATTCCGGCATGCCCAACGCCATCCGCGTGTTCCACGAGCTGCGCGCCAAGGGGCATGAGCCGCTGGGCATCCGCCTGGACAGCGGCGACCTGGCCTACCTTTCCCGCCAGGCGCGCCGCATGATGGACGAGGCCGGCTTCCCCAACGCCAAGGTCTGCGCCTCAGGCGATCTGGATGAAAACGTCATCTGGGACCTCAAGCAGCAGGGTGCGTGCATCGACAGCTGGGGCGTGGGCACCAGGATGATCACCTCCGACGGCTGCCCCGCGCTGGGCGGCGTTTACAAGATGAGCGCCGAGATCATCGACGGGCAGATCGTCCCCAAGATCAAGGTCTCCGAAAACCCCGCCAAGGTCACCAACCCCGGCTACAAAAAGGTGCAGCGCATCTACAACCGCGAGGGCATGGCCATGGCCGACATCATCATGCTCGACCACGAAACCATCGATACCGCCAAGCCCCTGACCATCTTCCACCCCGTGGACACCTGGAAGCGGCAGACCTATACCGATTACACCCTGCGCGACCTGCTCGTGCCGGTGTTCGTTGACGGCGAGTGCGTCTATACCTGCCCGAAGCTTTCGGAGATTCAGTCCTACTGCAAAAACGAAATCTCCACCCTTTGGGAGCAGTACCGCCGCCGCCTGAACCCCCATGTCTACAAGGTGGACCTTTCCTACGAGCTGTACGCCCTGCGCCACCAGCTCCTCAACGCCGCCCGCACCGAACAGGGCGACATCCCCCCGATGCAGTAAAGATCCCTATTTCCCGCTTCCAACGCCCGCGCAGCAATCTCCTGCGCGGGCGTTTTTCCGTCAGCAGCGCCGCCCGATGGTTTGCCCTGGCTCCCCTGCGTAAGGGGAGCTGGCTGCCGCAGGCAGACTGAGGGGTTGCCCTTCGGCTCCCCTGTACCCGTAGGGTTCGCGCAGCGAACCTGAAGCATGTGCGTTTAAGATAAGAGAGCACGGTGTGCTCTCTTATCTTAATAAGCCATGCGCAACACCGGCGCAGCTCAAAGAGCTGGGTCGGTGCGAAGGGGGGAGCTGGCGCGCAGCGCCTGAGGGGTTTCCCTGGCTCCCCTGTACCCGTAGGGTTTGCGTAGCGAACCTGAAGCATGTGCGTTTTGGAGAAAAGAGCATAGTGTGGCTTGATGGAGGCCGCGAAGCGGCTGAAGCTCGAGCGTTTCGGCTTGCCGAATAAGCCGAGCGGAACACCGGCGCACCGAAGGTGGGTCGGTGCGGAATCGTAAAAAAAGCCATGCGCAACACCGGAACGTCCCGAAGGGGCGTTTCGGTGCGAAGGGGGGAGCTGTCCGCCGCAGCGGACTGAGGGGTCGCCCTGGCTCCCCTTCGCAGGCCGCGCAGCGCCTGAGGAATTGCCCCTTTATTGACATCCCGCCCGCCGGAAAGGTATAATCTTCCCAATGGAAAATCCATGCCGTGCATTGCCGCGACGAAAGTGAGGGATTTATGAATATGGCAGTGATACAGATGCCCGGCCGGAACGGACAGAACGAGACCGGCATGATCACCAAATGGCACAAAAAGACCGGAGACTGGATCGCCGAGGGCGACGAGCTCTTCTCCTTTGATACCGACGACGGCAGCTACACCGTCAAGTCCCAGCGCGCCGGGCGGCTGGTCGCCATCTTCGTGCCCGAGGGCGAGCTGGTGCACTGCCCCGCGGACGTGGGCATGCTCGCCTCTCCCGCGCCCGATTCCGCGCTCAGGGTCGGCCAGATGCAGTTTTTGAACCCCGACGTGCCTGCGATCGTTCCCCAGTTCGACGAAATCGTGAAGGGGGAAGAAGAACCTGCGCAGAATGCCCCCGCCGAGGAGGAATCCGCCAAAGCCGCAACGGAAGAGAGCGCCGCACCCGAAGCGGAAGCACCCGAAAAAGATGCCGCAGAGGTCGAAGAAGAGCCCGCGCCCGTCGCAGCAGAGGAAAAGGAAACCCCTGCCGGGGAAATCTCCGCAGAGGAGGCGCCCGAAGCGGCGGAAGAAACTCCGGCGGAAGAACCCGCCGGGGAAGCGACTCCCGCAGAACCCGACGCGGACGAAGCCGAATCTTCCGCAGAAGAGGAAAACACCGAAGGAGCCAAATCTTCCGCAGAAGAGGAAAACACCGAAGGAGCCGAATCCTCTGCCGAAGAGGAAAGCACCGAAGAAACGGAGAAAGCCGACGATTCCGCAGGCGGGCTGCCCGCCTGTGAGGAAGAGCTGCTCGACCAGCTCCCCACGGAGGACGCCGATGCGCTGGACGAGGCCGAAGCGCTGGAACTCCCCGCCGATGAGCCGGCTGAGGTGTCCGAGAAATCCGCCGAAACGGAAGAGGCGGCCCCCGCGGCAAACGCCCCTACCCCGGCGGAATCCGCTGCGCCCGCCGCCTCTCCCCGCCCCGCCAGCCTGACCGCCGAGGTCGATCTGACGGTCTGCGGCGAGCTGCTGAGCCGCACGGCCGCAACGCTGCCCGCGCTGGTGCGCTTTGCCGCCATGCACACGGACGACGCCGCGCTGCTCGATCCCGTGGCGGACGGTGGTCTGCGCGCCCTGAGCGCCTGCGCCGCGCTGCCCAATGTGGACGATCTGTCGGGCCTGGGCGTTATCGCCGCCTCGCGCTCGGTGCGCGGCCTGCGCTTCCTCGTCCCCGATGCGCACGAGACCTTCACCGTGCAGGACGGCGCGCTGACGAGCTGCACCGTGCTGAACCTCACCCTCGCCTTCGACGAGAACGACGTGCCCTTTGACGCCGCCGCCCGCCTGCTCCGCCAGACCGCCGTGCATCTGGAAAACCTGTTCGATCTGCTGATCTGACAACCGCATACAAAAAGAGGAATGCCGGGAAACCCCTCGCATTCCTCTTTTTTGCCGTCCTGCGGCACTCTTCCCCCCGCTTGTCCGCAGTACCCTCGCCGCGCATCCCGGGGGCGGGAGAGGGGGGTGCAGGGGGGAGCTTCGCTCCCCCCGCCCACCGAAGGCCGCGAAGCGGCTGGAGCTCGAGCGTTTCGGCTTGCCGAATAAGCCGAGCGGAACACCGGAATGTTTTGAAAAAACATTTCGGTGCGAAGAAAGGGGAGAGCTTCGCTCCCCCCGCCCACCGAAACACCGTCGCCCTATAAGGCCGAAAACGAGCCGATCAACTCCTGGCGGGCAGCGTGAGCCCATGGCTCCCCTGTGCAAGGGGAGCTGTCTGCCGTGGCAGACTGAGGGGTTGCCTTGCAGGGAAAACTCGGAAAACCTTGCCCCCAAAAAGCCGAAAAAAACGCTCATCGCGTTTGCGATGAGCGTTTTGGTTTCTGTTTTCCGAGGGGCTAACGGTAGGGATTAACCTCTTTCCTTGCGAGCCTGGTAGCACTCGCTGCAGTAAACCGGACGGTCATTCTTGGGGAGGAAGGGGATCTTGGTGGGTTTGCCGCACTCCGCGCAGATCGCGTCGTACATCTCACGGGGACGGGAATCGTCGCGGCGAGCGCCACCGTTGGCCTTGCGAGCATCGCGGCACGCCTTGCAGCGGGAAGGCTCGTTCTGGAAGCCCTTTTCGGCGTAGAAAGCCTGTTCACCCGCGGTGAAAACGAACTCGGCGCCGCAGTCTCTGCAAATCAAAGTCTTGTCTTCGTACATGGTAAGGTATCCCTCCGATAGATTGTATGTTACCTGTTTTTCCCTGGTAAGCTGACCTGGTTTTTGCCCCCACACTCGCCAACTGGAAGGTTCGCTCCTAACGGTTTCTGCCGTCCCCACTACTGCTTCTCTCGGATGATTGTTCCGGTTGGACTTACGTCTAGAACGCGCCATGTTCGCCGGCAATTTTACCGGTTTATGTGGATCGCTTTGCCCGCGTCTGGCATCGACTTTCAACCACAGACCTTGCCTCGGATCAAGCAACTAGGAATATTATATACGATTCTCTAAAAAAATGCAACAGCTTCTGTACAAAAATTTTTCATGTATGTTAAGAGACGGAAAATAAACATTTGACCCATGAACCTTTGGCTGTTTCTTTCCCTTTGGCCATGATATAATGAAGGCAGCAACAAATCGGGAGGAAGCGATGGAAAACAAGCGCTTTTGGCTCATCGACGCGGACATGACGCTGTTTGATTTTGAGCGGTGCGAAAAGGCGGCCTTTGCGCGTGCCTGCGAGCGGTGCGGCGTGCCCGAAGCGGCGGAACACGATAAATTGTATCATGAGATCAACGAAGCCCTCTGGCGAAAGCTGGAGCGCGGGCTGGTGACGCAGGAGCGGCTGCGCGTGCAGCGCTTTGAGGAATTCGCAGCGCAAACCGGCCTGAAAGCGGATGCGCAGGCCATGGCGGATTCCTTTGCGGAAGGGCTGGCGGAGGGCTGCTATCTGTTCCCGCAGGCGCTGTCGCTGCTGCAAAACCTGCACAAAAAAGCCCGCATCGCCGTGCTGACCAACGGCATCTCCTTCGTGCAGAAACGAAGAATGGCCTATTCCGGGCTTTCCCGCTATGTGGATGCACTGGTGATCTCGGAGGACGAGGGCGTTTCCAAGCCCGACCCCCGCATCGTGCTGCGCGCGCTGGAAAAGCTGGGCTGCACGGACAGGCGTCAGGCCGTGATCGTGGGCGATTCGCTCACCTCCGATTTGGCTGCCGCGAAAAACGCGCGGGTGGACGGCGTCTGGTATAATCCCCGCCGCATGGATTGGCCGGAAGGGTACGAAAATCCCTATCTCAAAGCCGAAGTGACGCAGCTGCACGATCTGCTGCGTTACGCGCCGCAAGAAACAGAAAACAAAGATGATCGCCTACATCACAGGAGGAAGAACCATGGATGAACTTCGCGCAAGATACCATTTTCAGCCGGAAAAGAACTGGATGAACGACCCCAACGGCCCCGTCGTGATCGACGGCAAGCTGCACCTTTTCTATCAATACAACCCCTTTGGCGCGGTCTGGGGCAACATGACCTGGGGGCATGCCGTGGCGGAGGATCTGGTGCGCTGGACGCACCTGCCCTGCGCGCTGCATCCCGATCAGCCCTATGATAAGGACGGCGTGTTCTCCGGCTGCTGCGTGATGAAGGACGGCCTGCCGCATATCCTCTACACCGGCGTAAAGCCCGAGACGCAGTGCCTCGCCGTCGGCAACGCGGACGCGAGCCATTTTGAAAAATATGAGCACAACCCCGTCATCGTCCGTCAGGAGGGCGAGGAGCTCAACGGCTTCCGCGATCCCTTCGCCTGGAGCGAGGACGGCATGACCTATATCGCCGTCGGCAGCGGCGAAAAGAGCAAGCGCGGCTTCGCCTTCGTCTACCGCAGCGAGGATCTGAAGCACTGGGAGCGCGTGGGCGAGTTGTGCAGCGGAAACGACCCGGAAGAGGACATGTGGGAATGCCCGAACTTCATCCGCTTCCCGGATGGCAGCGCGACGCTGCTCGTGTCGCTGATGAAAGCGCAGAACGTATTCGCCATGGACGGCAAATACCACGACCACAAGCTGGACGCGGGTCCCCTGCGCCCGTTTGACCTGGGCAACAGCTTCTATGCCCCCAACACCGTGACCCTGCCCGACGGCCGCATCGTCAACATCGGCTGGATGCGCGAGACCGTCCCCGGCCGCGAGAGCGCGGGCTGGCAGGGCATGATGAGCATTCCGCGCGAGATCGTGCAGTACGGCGACGGCTGCGTCGGCGCGCGCCCCGTGGCGGAGATCGCCCGCCTGCACGCCGAGCGCCTGCTGGCAAAGAAGGATTTCACCCTTCATTCGGGCGAAAACGCGCTCAAGGGACTGCACAGCCGCCATTGCGAAATCGCGATGGAGTTTGAGGCGGGCAGCCAGGGCACGCTGTATCTGGAGCTGAACAAGAGCGAGCGCGGCGAGGAAAAGGCGGTCGTGATCTACGACGGCGTGGCGGATGCGATCTATGTCGAGGCGGGCAAGTGCGGCGGCGCGGCGCAGCGCGTGGGCGGCTATGTGCAGGGCCGCGGCACGACCAAGCTGCGCGTGTTCCTCGACGGCTCCGCCCTGGAGATCTTCGTCAACGACCGCGAAACCCTCACCACCCGCGTCTACCCCTCCCGCGAGGACAGCGACGGCCTGCGCCTGTACGCCGAGGGCGGCGTGCGCGTGAACCGTTTGCAGGTCTGGGAGATGGGCAGCGGCTATGCGGACGGGCAGAACGGCTGAAAACAGCAAACATCCTATCAAATAAAAACCAGAAAAGGGGCATCTTCATGAGGGCAAAAGAGATCATGGCAGAACAATTCGCCAAGGCAAAAATGCCCTGCAGGGACACCGTGGATACGCTCAAGGCGGGCAGCGCCGAGCGTGAGGTCAAGAAGCTGGCGACCTGCTTCATCGCAACGCCCGAAATCATCCGCGCGGCGGCGGACTGGGGCGCGGATCTGCTCATCACGCACGAGCCGACCTATTACGACCACCGCGACTACGACGGCAACATCCCCAACAACCCCGTCATGCAGGCCAAAAAGGCGCTGCTGGACGGCACCGGCATGACGGTTTACCGCCTGCACGACCACATGCACGCCGGCCGCCCCGACGGCATCATCGCGGGCGAGCTGAAAAAGCTCCAATGGGACTGCGACTACGACAACGAGTTCGCGGTACATCTGCATCAGAAAAAGACCGCGCGGGAGATCGCCGCGGAGCTGGAGAAGAAGTGGGGCCTTGCGCGCGTGCGCATGGCGGGCGACCTGGACACCCCGATGGGCGGCGTATACCTGATGATCGGCGCGTTCGGCGAGGAAAACCACATGAAGCAGCTGCAAAAAGATGACTGCCAGGTGCTGGTGGTCGGCGAGACGAGCGAATGGCGCATCGGCGAATACATCCGCGACGCGCATCAGCTCGGCTTCCACAAGGCGCTGCTGGTCTGCGGCCACGTCGGCAGCGAGCGCGGCGGCATGGAGGTGCTGGCGGAGGAAATCGCCGAGCAGCACCCCGACATCGAGTGCCGTTACTTTGAGGTGGGCGAGGTTTACAGCTACCTTAAGTAAAAACGAACTGCAAACCATATGCAAACAGCCGTCCCTGCCGGGACGGCTGTTTTTCGTGGAAAATGGAAGCGCACGGACAGCCGCTTCGCGGCCTTCGGTGGGCGGAGGGAGCTTCGCTCTCCTTTCTCCGCACCGAAATGTTTTTTCAAAACATCCCGGTGTTCCGCTCGGCTTATTCGGCA
>CAJJNQ010000053.1 GCA_905193155.1 uncultured Christensenella sp. | reverse complement strand
CTGCTTGAACAATTTTTGCTTCAGAATATTGTCTAACTTTTTGGGGTCACTTCAAATCGGAGCGGGATTTTCTATTTATCTTCAGCGCACGATCGTGTTCTCACGGGCGGGGCCGTTGGAAACGATCACAACCGGGCAGCCGGTTTCCTTCTCGATGAACTCCACATATTTGCGGGCATTCTCCGGCAGCTCATCGAAGCTGCGCGCCTTGGAGATGTCGCACTTCCAGCCGGGCAGGTACTCCCAGACGGGCTTGCACTTCTCCAGCACGGGGGTCACGGGGAAGTTCTTGGTGATCGTGCCGTCCTCGGTCTCATAGGCCGTGCAGACAGGGATCTTGTCCAGATAGCTCAGCACGTCGATGTTGGTCAGCGCAATGCCGGTCGCGCCCTGCATCATGCAGCCGTAGCGCACCGCCACGGTGTCCAGCCAGCCCACGCGGCGCGGACGGCCGGTGGTGGCGCCGTATTCGCCCTTATCGCCGCCGCGATGACGCAGATCGTCCGCCTCGACCGGATCGAGGATCTCAGAGACAAACGCGCCCGCACCCACAGCGGAGGAATACGCCTTGACCACTGCGGTGATCTCGGTGATGGCGTAGGGCGGAATGCCCGCGCCCACGCAGGCAAAGCCAGCCAGCGGCGAAGAGGACGTGACCATCGGGTAGATGCCGTTGTCGGTATCCTTCATCGAGCCCAGCTGACCCTCGAGCAGGATGGTCTTATTCTCCTTGATGCACTGGTGCAGGAAGGACGCCACATCGCCCACCAGCGGACGCAGACGCTCGCGGAAGGAGACGAGGTAATCAAACAGCTCCTTGGGATCGACGAGGCTGAACAGCTTCTTTTCTTCGTCGTTCCGGGGCGTGCGCTCGTTGACGTGGTAGATGCCGACCAGCTGCGCGTTCTTCAGCTCGGCAATCGCCTCCAGGTGCTCCATCAGTTCCTTGTCGTGGAAGATCTCGCAAACCTGAATGCCCTTTTTCATGTATTTATCGGAATAGAATGGCGCAATGCCCGACTTGGTGGAGCCGTAGGCCTTGTCCGCCAGGCGCATCTCCTCCAGCGTATCAAACTGAATGTGATAGGGCATCAGCACCTGCGCTCTGTCGGAAACCAGCAGCTTGGGCATCGGCGCGCCCTTGGACAGCACTTCCGCGTCCAGTTCCTTGAACAGCTTGTCCAGATCCAGCGCCACGCCCATGCCGATGACGTTGGTCGCCTTGGCGTTGAACACGCCGCTGGGCAGCAGATGCAGTGCGGAACGGCCGAATTCGTTGATGATGGTGTGGCCTGCGTTCGCTCCGCCCTGGAAACGAACCACGACATCGGACTGGGCGCCCAGCATATCCGTGATCTTGCCCTTGCCCTCGTCGCCCCAGCAGGCGCCGACAATCGCTCTAACCATGATGTAAAGACCTCCTAATTCCTTTGTGGAAGAGTCCAACTCCTTTATCATAAAGGACTTAATTCCATAAATCAAGCCCGTATAAGTAAAATATAGAAAGCGCAGGTTTTCCGCATGAGAAAGCCCGCGCTATTTCTTAGTCCTTCAAAAATTTCTCCGGCAGCGTCAGCCCGAACAGCGCCGCGATGTCGATGAAGTTTTGGGTCTGCATGGTCTGCTTCGCGCCGCCCGCGGCCTGCACGCGCATATAGATGTCCGCGGCCTTTTCCACGCAGTGCATCAGCCCGAAGGTGGTGTCGAAGCTCTCGCCGGAGGCAAACGCGCCGTGGAACGCCCAGATCGCCACATCGTACTGCTTCATCAGCTCGCTGGTGGCCTTGGCGATTTCCGCACCGCCGCACACCATCCAGGGCAGCACGCCCACGCCGCCGGGGAACACCACGGGGCATTCCGTCATCGCGGACCACAGCGCGCGCGTCCACTTCACATCGTCCAGCTCGAGCACATTGGTCATCGCGATCACCGCCGGGGTGTGCGCATGATAGATCACGCGGTGCTTGCCGCCCGTGACGTCAAACTTGACCGAGTGGTTCATCAGGTGCGACGGGAACTCCGAGGTCGGCGCGCCGCCCTTTTCCAGTCCCCAAACAATGCGGTATTTCGTACCCGTCTTGTCGATTTCCGCGATGCAGACATTGTCCTGCGGGGCCAGCTGCACGTTGCGCAGGAACTTGCCCGTGCCCGTGGCCAGGAAGTATTCGCCCGCCAGGTTCTTCACTTCCACGCCGATCTCTACCCAGGGCTTGCCGTCGGTGAAATACGGGCGCGCCTGCTCAACCTCTTCCTTCGTCAGGCGATAGGTCAGGTTGCCGCCGTTGCGCTCATGCCAGCCCATGTTCACGCCATCGGTCGCCATGCGGATATATCCCTGCATAAACGCAAGATCTACGATGCCCATTGTCCAAACCTCTCTTTTTATTCAAAATGAAATATCAGCCTTTTCTACCTCTATGATAGTATACGCCTCGTCGTTTTGCAAGCGTCAAATTCCGCGCGCTAAACGATATATCCCCCGTTGACGGCAACCACCTGCCCGGTGATGAAATCCGCCGCCTCCGAGCAGAGGAACGCCGCGGCCCTTGCCGCATCCTCCGGACTTCCGTTGCGCTCCAGCGGGGTCTCCTCCGCCAGAGCGCGCAGCGTCTCCTTCCCCAACACCGCCGTCATGTCGGTCAGGATCGTGCCGGGGGAGACGCAGTTGACCCGCACGCCCGACGGCCCCAGCTCCTTGGCCAGGCTTTGGGTCAGCGCGATCACCGCGCCCTTGCTGGCGGCATAATGACTCTCGCACGAAGCGCCCACCTGCCCCCACATCGACGAAAACGTGACGATGCGGCTCCTTTCCCGCTTCATCAGATACGGCAGCGCCGCCTGAATGCTGCGGTAAACGCCCTTTATATTGATGTCAAACATTCTGTCCCAATCTTCGTCGGTGATGTCCTGAAAGAGCTTCTGCTGAGCGACGCCCGCACAGCAAACCAACGCGCCGATCGGCCCCAGCCGCAGGGAGGCGTCCCCCAGCATCGCGTCCAGCGCCGCGCGGTCGCGCACGTCCGCCCGGTAGGCCGCCGCATTGCCGCCGCGCCGGCGGATGCCCGCCGCGACGGCTTCCGCTTCCTCCATATGGCTTGATCCGCCCACTGCGACCGACCAGCCCTGCGCCGCCAGCTCGCGGCAGACCGCCGCGCCGATCCCGCGGGAGCCGCCCGTCACGACCGCAACGGGGCGCAGCGCGCTCACGGACGCACCTCCAACTCCGCGGGCTTCGGCCAGCGGTCGGACAGCGCGACCTTGGTGATTCCGTTGCCGCCGGTGGTCTCCGCCGCAGCGAGAGAGTTCAGGATGGCCTCTTCCACGGCCTCGGCGCAGGCGCGGAAGGGCGCGTCCATCAGCGCTTCGTTGAGGATGCGCTGCTCCACCACGCCGCGGGATTCGGTCAGCTCGATGCGGTTGGCGTTGGAAAAGCCCACCACGACCTCGCCGCTGCCATGGCCGATATACGATCCGTTGCGGGCAAGCCCCACGGCGGCTCGCATCAACACGCGCTTGAGCTGCCGGTCGGACAGCGGCAAGTTGGTGCCGATGACGACGATGCAGGAGCCCTTGTCCACCTTCTGCTGGAAGATGCCATCGCGGATCTGGCGCCCCACGGGCTGCCCGTCGATGCGCAAATCATCCAGATGCCCGTGGTTGGTCTGCACCAGCGCGCCCAGCACATAGTCCTGCCCGCCGATATGCACCAAACGCGACGCAGAGCCGATGCCCCCCTTTAAGCTGTGGCAGACGGTGCCCGTGCCCGCGCCGACGCAGCCCTGCTCAAAGTCCCTGCCCGCGCTGCGGATGGCCTGCATGACCTGCTCATAGCCCACGGCGCGGTGGCGGATGTCGGAAAGCCCGCCGTCGTTGCACTCACAGACGATGGGATTGACGCTCTGCACGTCGATGCCGTCCTGCCCGCAGCGGTCGATGGTATACTGCACCAGCGCATCGGAAACCAGTCCGACGTTCAGCGTATTGGTCAGCGCGATGGGTGTTTCGATGGAGCCGAGCTCCTCGATCTGCATCAGCCCGGCGGTCTTGCCGAAGCCGTTGAGCACGCGGCACGCGCCCACAACCTTATGGACAAACAGGTTCTCCTGCGCAGGCAGCACGACGGTGACGCCGGTCTTATGCTGCTCCGTATTTACAGTGCAATGGCCGACGGTGACGCCGGGCACATCGGTGATGGCGTTGCGCTCCCCCTTGGGCAGTGAGCCGATGCGCACGCCCCAGTCGGCAATTCGATCTTCATGCATTCCGAGATTTCCTCCCTTGCGGCTTAACTTTCTTTTCCCGCCTAGTATACCACATCGCCATAAAAAGAGACAGCCTGCTTCGTTAAGGGGTGCCGGGGGGCTCCGCCCCCCGGCACCCCCCGCCTTCCCCGCATCGCTTCCCTCTTGCCCGGTCCAGCGCATCTCGTCAGGGTTTCGTCCGACGGGGCACAAAACCGGGCGAGTGCGCAGTCGGGGGTGGCCGCGTGCCCAGCAAAGCTGGGCCCGTGGCGCGCGGAAACCGCGCACCGCGGCCGCCGGAACGGCGGACGCGGCCACCCCCGACCCGGAGTTTCCTGCGAACCCGGATCAGGTACGTTCCCCCCCGTTTCTCTTCCGTTCTAACGCAAAAAAGGAACGCCCCGCATCGGAGCGTTCCCTCGATCTTTCTTTTGCTTACTTCGTCCAGGCGCGCACTTCGTCGATCATGTCGGCGGGCGCGACCACATCCTTGTGGCGCTGCGCCTTGCCGCGCAGCTCGCGCAGGCTGGCGGGCATCCTCATGCCGCTCATGGTTTCCAGCTTGTCCGCGCAGGCAAACTCGTCCAGCCCCTCCGCCGCGCCTTCGCCGGCAATGGCGGTCAGCACGCTGCGGCTGAACTTATAGGGGCTTGCCGTGGACACCACGACCATCGGGCGGTTGTCGCCCGTGCGCTTGGCGTATTCCTCCGCCACCGTCCAGGCCACCGCAGTATGCGGATCCATCGTGTAGCCGTGCGCATCGCGCACCGTGCGGATGGTTTCGGCGGCCTTTTCATCGTCCGCCCAGCCCGCGTCGAAGGATTCAGTCAGCGCCCTGTGCGTATTGTCGTCCACGGTGTACACGCCGCCGTTTTTGAGCGCCTGCATCCACTGCGTCACCTGCCCGTCCTTCCGGCCGCACAGCTCG
This sequence comes from uncultured Christensenella sp., assembly GCA_905193155.1. Taxonomy (GTDB): domain Bacteria; phylum Bacillota; class Clostridia; order Christensenellales; family UBA1750; genus Spyradocola. The sequence continues at coordinate 9,863 of CAJJNQ010000053.1, read as the reverse complement.
TAGAGCAGACGTTCCAGGTTGGAGGACACCAGGATGTCCATCGAGGGCGAAGTGGTCTTGTGGAACGGGCGGTTGGCGTTGTAGACGCCCTGCTCGATGAAATCGAACAGCACGTTGTTGCTGTTGCTGGCGCACACAAGCCGCCCCACCGGCAGACCCATGCGCTTGGCGTAATACGCCGCCAGGATGTTGCCGAAGTTGCCCGTGGGCACGCAGAAATTGACCTCATCGCCCATTTTGATCTCCCCGCGCGCGAGGAGGTCGGCATAGGCGGAGAAATAATACGCGACCTGCGGCACCAGGCGGCCCCAGTTGATGGAGTTTGCGCTGGAGAACACATAGCCCTTTTCCGCCAGCTCTTTGGCAAACGCGTCGTCGCCGAAGATGCGCTTGACGCCGGTCTGCGCGTCGTCAAAGTTGCCCTCCACGGCGCAGACATGGACGTTTTTGCCCTCCTGCGTCACCATTTGCAGCCTCTGTGCGGGGGAAACGCCGTCCACCGGGAAGAACACGCCGACCTGCGTCCCTTCCACATCGCGGAAGCCTTCCAGCGCGGCCTTGCCCGTATCGCCGGAGGTGGCCACGAGGATGAACACCTCTTTGTCCACGCCGGTCTTTTTCATCGCGCGGGTCATCAGCCGCGGCAGCATCTGCAGCGCCATGTCCTTGAAGGCGTGCGTCGGCCCGTGCCAAAGCTCCAGCACGAACCTGCCGCCCACCTTTTCCAGCGGCGCGGGGTTGCCGCCGAAGCGCTCCGGCGCATACGCGCCGTCAACGCACTGCTGCAATTCTTCTTCCGTATAATCGGTCAGATACGCGCCCAGAATCTCCTTGGCGCGAGCGGCATAGGGCAGATTCGCCATCTTTTCGATGCGATCCGCCCCAATGGCCGGAAACTCTTCCGGCACATACAGGCCACCTTCGTGGGAGAGCCCCGCGACGATGGCCTGCGCCGCATCCACTTTTCGCTCGGCCGAGCGCGTACTTACATACTTCATGGACGCAATTCCTCTTCCTTGGGGAGTCGTTTTGTATGGTAGGGAAAAAATCAGTCCTGAATATACTTCTTCAGGTATTCGGGAGTCTCCTCATCCTTGGCGCTGACGGAGATGACGACGTCCACGCCGTGGCGATGGGTGATTTCGTCCAGCCGCGCAAAGAAAGCTTCCAGATCCGCAATGTCGCTCTTGACAAGGCGGAGGAAGCCGTCAATAAAGAGCTGTTTCATATCATAGTTTCCCGCCAGAATGCCGCAGAGGAAACCCATGAAGGTTTCGGGACTGGTCACATTGTATTCCGTAGCATTGACGAAGCGCACCTCATGACGCAGATCGTACATATAGCGGTTATCGTCGTCGATGAAAACCAGCTCGCCCGTCGAAGCCTTGACCGCCTCGTTCGCCAAATCAATGATCTTCTTGGTCTTGCCGGAGCCCTTCTTGCCGTAAATTACACGAACCATGTAACCTTCCTCCTTTCTTTTGTAGCCTTATTATACATGAAATCACGGGGTTAATCCAGTGTTAAATCGTACTTTTTTGAAAACTTTTTACGGGCGCGAACCTTTTATGTTTTCAGATGGAAAAGCGGCAGGGTTAGCCGAACGAACCCTGCCGCTTTCCGCTGTGATCTTTCGCAACGTCCGCTTTAGAGCAGGCGCTTGTGCACCATCAGCTTTTCAAAGAAGTCCGGATCGGCGGCATAGACCATCTGCTCCAGCTCTTCGTCGCCCATGACGGTGTTGCGGCCCGCGGCGTATTCCGCGTCCACCTTTTCCTTGACCGCGACGACCACCGTGTGGCGCTTGTCCACCGCATCCGCATCCTTCAGATGGAAATAGCCGTTCATCCAGTGCGCGATGCCCGCAAGGCCGGAGTGGCTGTCCACCGCGACGGTGGCGGGGCGGTTGAGGATGGCGGTGGTGTCGAAGATATTGTAGATTTCTTCATCCTTGAGCAGCCCGTCGGCATGGATGCCGGCTCTGGTGCTGTTGAAGGAGCGGCCGACAAACGGCGTGCGCGGCGGCACGACGTAGCCGATGTCCTTTTCAAAGAATTCCGCAATGTCGGTGATGGCGGTAAAGTCCATGCCGTCCTGCGTGCCGCGCAGCTGCGCGTATTCGATCGCCATGGCCTCCAGCGGGCAGTTGCCGGTGCGCTCGCCGATGCCCAGCAGCGCGCAGTTGACCGACGAGCAGCCGTAGAGCCAGGCCGCGTCGGAGTTGGTCACGACCTTGTAAAAATCGTTGTGGCCGTGCCATTCCAGCCAGCCGGAGGGCACATCCGCATAGTGCCGCAGGCCGTACATGATGCCCGGCACCGACCGGGGCAGCGCAACGCCGGGGAAGGACACGCCGTAGCCCAGCGTATCGCAGGCGCGGATCTTGATGCGGATGCCGCTCTCCTTGGCAAGGTTCATCAGTTCCGTGGCAAACGGCACCACAAAACCATAAAAGTCCGCGCGCGTGATGTCCTCAAAGTGGCAGCGGGGACGGATGCCGTTGTCCAGCGCCGCGCGCACAATGCTCAGGTACTTGTCCATTGCCTGGCGGCGGGTCATGTGCATCTTTTTGAAGATGTGGTAGTCCGAGCAGGAGACCAGGATGCCCGTTTCCTGCAGGCCCATCTCCTTGACCAGTTCAAAGTCCTTTTCATTGGCGCGGATCCAGGAGGTGATCTCCGGGAATTCCAGCCCCAGCTCCTGGCACTTGCGCACCGCCTGCTTGTCCTTTTCGGTGTAGAGGAAGAACTCGCTCTGGCGCACGATGCCCTTGGGGCCGCCCAAACGGGAGAGGAGCTTGAAGAGGCGGACGATCTGATCCACCGTGAAGGGCGAGGTGCTCTGCTGGCCGTCGCGGAAGGTGGTGTCGGTGATCCAGATCTCCTCCGGCATGTGCAGCGGAACGACGCGGTGGTTGAACGCGATCTTGGGAACCTGAGAGTATTCGTACAGTTCCCGGTAGAGATTCGGCTCGTCCACGTCCTGCAGCTGATACTTGTAGTTGGCCTGCTCCAGCAGGTTGCTCTTTCCGTCGAATTCCAACATAGGTGACGCCCTCCTTTTTTCTTGTTTTCGTTGGGGAAAAGGGGAATAGAAAGCGGGCGCGCAGAAAGGCTTTCTGCCCCTTCCGCACGCCCGTCTTTTTTCACGGGATTTTTCTAAAGATCAATCGGTCAGCTTGCCGACAAATTCCTTGATGCGGGCCAGGCCCTTTTCGATGTTTTCCATGCTGGTGGCGTAGGACAGGCGAACGTAGGCGTCCGCGCCGAAGCCCGCGCCGGGAACCACCGCCACATGGCTGTTGTCCAGCAGCAGCTGCGTAAAGGACATCGAATCGACGATCGGCGCGCCGTTATAGCGCTTGCCGAACACCCCGCCGATGTTCATCATAACGTAGAAGGCGCCCTTGGGCGGCTTGCAGGACAGACCGGGGATTTCGTTGATCAGCTCCACGATGCGGCGTCTGCGGCGGTCAAATTCGGCCACCATGCTCTTGAGCTGGTCGTCCGGGCCGGAGAGCGCGGTCAGCGCGGCATACTGCGCGATGGAGTTCGGGCAGGAGGTGGAATGGCTCTGGAAGTTGGTCATGGCCTTGGCGGCATTGAGGGGCGACGCGGTATAGCCGATGCGCCAGCCCGTCATGGCATAGGCCTTGGACATGCCGTTGATGACGATGGTGCGCTCCTTGATCTCAGGGCTGAGCGAAGCGATGGAGATGTGCTCCGCACCGTCATAGACCAGGAACTCGTAAATCTCGTCCGAGACGATGGAAAGATCCTTTTCGATCGCCAGATCGCCAATCGCCTGCAGCTCTTCGCGGGTGAACACGAATCCGTTGGGGTTGTTGGGGGAATTGATGACGACGGCGCGGGTCTTGTCCGTCACCGCCGCGCGGAAATCGTCGATGGTGGGCTTGAAGTTGTTTGCCTCCCTGCCCTCCACGATCACCGGCACGCCGCCCGCCATCCGCACGATTTCGGGATAGCTGACCCAGTAAGGGCCGGGGACGATGACCTCGTCGCCCTCCTCCAGCAGCGCCTGGAAGGAGTTGAACAGCGAATGCTTCGCGCCGTTGGATACCACGATCTGCTGGGGCACGTAATCCAATCCGTTGTCCCGCTTGAGCTTATCGCAGATGGCCTGCCGAAGCTCCGGCATACCGGCCGCGGGGGTATAGCGGGTCTTTCCCAGATCCAGCGCATCCTTGGCCGCCTTGCGGATGTGCTCCGGGGTGTCGAAATCCGGTTCGCCCGCGCCGAAGCCGACCACGTCGATGCCCTTTTGCTTCATTTCCTTCGCCTTTGCGTCAATCGCAAGTGTCAAAGAGCCCGTCACGCGCTGACAACGCTGGGAAATCCTCATGATTGAATCCATCGCCTTTCGTATATACAGCATCTTTGCAGTATTTTGTATTTTCACAGGTTCTGCCGACCGTTTTTTGCATCATGCGGCGGCGACACTTGCATTGTACCCCATCTTCGCCCATTTTGCAAGAGAAATGCACGTTAAATTCAAAAATAAACGCAAACCAGCTTCTTCACGCTTTCAAATGCAATAGTTCGCTTACTTTTCCTTCAATCCGATTGGAATCCTGCATAAAGAAAGCCCGTTCAACCCCTTGCATCCCCCTGGGGACGATGGGTTAAACGGGCAAAATGCAGGATTTTCTGCACGAAAAATTATTCACGCATGCGTTTGCTGCGCTGAGAGGGCTTTTTCTCCGGCTCGGGCTTGGGACCGACGCGCTTTGCGGTAAAGCGCGAAAGCTGCGTGCCGATCAGCGCGGCCACGGGCACGCCCAGCACCATGCCGGGCACGCCGAAGAGCGCGCCGCCCGCCGTGACCGCCATCAGGATCCAGAGCGGGCGCAGGTTCACGCCGTCGCCCATCACCTTGGGGCCGAGCACATAGCCGTCGAACTGCTGGAGCACGATGATGAACACCGCGGCGTAGAGCGCGCGCTCCGGCCGGATGAGCAGCACCAGCGGCACCACGATCAAAAAGCCCACAATGGGGCCGAAAAAGGGCACCAGGTTCGTCACCGCCCCTACGATGGAAAACAGCACCGCATAGGGCACGGGCACCACCGTATAGCCGATGAGCATGGCGGCAAACACCACCAGCGATTCAAACAGCCGCGCGCGCACATACTGGCCGAAGATGCGGTCCGAATCGTGCACGAAGCCGAAGATCTTCTCCGCGCGCTCGGGCTTGAAGAGCGAATTGGTCAGGCGCTTGGCGCTGGTCTTGAGCCGCTCGTTGTCGATCAAAAGATACAGGCCGGTCATGATCGCCACAACCGTATCGGTCAGCGCCGTGCCCACGGCCTTTAAGGTGATCAGCGCGGTCTGCGCGATCTCCTTGCCGCTGTTGCGGATGTATTCGTTCGCGTCCTCCAGCGCATTGTCGATGCCCTCGCGCACGGCGGGCTGACTGAATACCACATTTTCGGTCATCAGGCGCTCGATCAGATCCTGCCCTTTTTCCAGATAATCCGAAAAATTCGCCGCAAATTCCTGAATATTGCTCACCAGCACAGGCACCAGATAGGCAAACAGTCCCGCAACCGCCGCGACCACCAAAAGAAAGATCGTCCCGACCGAAACCGCCCAGCGCACGCCGTCGCGCTTGATGAGCCTTGCGTAGAGCTTTTTGTTCACCCACCGAACCAGCGGCAGCAGGATATAGGCGATCAGCGCGCCCATCAGAAACGGCAGCAGGATGTCAAAGACCTGCACCACTCCCGCGCACACCGCGCCCAGGAGGTTGTCGATATCCTCCACCATCCGGTAAAACATGATCAGCGCCGCCGCGGTGACGAACACCGTCAGCGCGATTTTGACCTCGCGGCTTTTCCAATCGATCTTCATGCGCGCTTACCGCGGGGAACCAACGAAGAACAGCGCGATGGTGCCGGGGCCGGAATGCGCGCCGATGACCGGGCCGATATTGCCCACGCGCACCTCCTTGCAGCCGAAGGTATCGCGCACCATCTGCGCAAGCCCCTCCGCCTCTTCGGGCGCGTCACCGTGGGAAATAAAGATCACCTGCTTTTCGGGCTCAATGGCGGTGGCCTTCATGTGCTCGAGCAGCGCGCGGATGGACTTGGCGCGGCCCTTGGCCTTCTCCATCGGGATGAGACGGCCTTCGTCGTCCACATGCAGCACGGGTTTGATCGAAAGCATCGTGCCCAGGAACGCCGCCGCCGCAGAAACACGGCCGCCGCGCTTTAAGTGGTTGAGGTCCGCCACGGTGAACCAGTGGCAGAACCTGCCCTTGTTCTTTTCCACCCAATCGAAGTTTTCCTTAAGGGTCATGCCCGCGTCGCGGTTGTTCAGCACATATTCCACCAGCAAACCTTCGCCCATCGAGGCGCACTTGGAATCCGCCACGAGCACCTTTCTGCCGGGGAATTTTGCCTCCAGCTCCTCCTTGGCGACCATGCCGCTGTGGTAGGTGCCGGAGAGCGCCGAGGAAAACGCGATGTAGAGGATGTCCTCCCCGCCCTCGAGCACGGGGGCGAAGATTTCCTCAAAGCGCGCGGAGGTGATCTGCGCGGTGGTGGACCAGCTGCCGCCGCGAATCTTTTCATAATACTCGTGGCTGCTCATAGAACCGTCGTCCAGATAGTCCGTATCGTCTATGCGGTAGATCATCGGAATGATATCGAAATGCCGCTCCTTTCCATAGCTCTGCGGCAGATCCGAACAGCTGTCGGTAAATACTCTGTAACCCATCTTTCCATTCCTCCCTTGTGATTTCCTTTTTTTATCAAAACTACTTTACCATGCTTTTTTCTCCTTGTCCATAACCAAGATGAGCCCCGTTTTTTCATTTTGTCCGCTCTCTGCTTGAAAATGCGCTCCGCCTTTGCTATCCTGATTTTACCAGATGTGCAAAGGAGGGTTTGTCCATGCGCTTTTCGCTCAATACCGTCTGCCTTTTTCCCGGCCGGAGCTTCGAGGAGATCTTCCCGCAGATGAAGGAACGGGGATTTGACACCTTTGAACTGTGGTCGCTGGACGGGATCGACCTTGCGGCGCTGAAGGCGCAGAAGGATCGCTTCGGCATGAGGCTTTCCGCCTGCTGCCCGTCCTTCTTCATCCTCAACGATGAGCGCCGCCACGAGGAGTACGAAGCCGCGCTGCGGAAGGTCGCGGCGCAAGCGTCGTCGCTGGATTGTCCGTCGCTGATCACGCAGGTGGGGCAGGATACCGGCGCGCCCCGCGCGCAGCAGCACGCCGCCATCCTCAAGGGGCTGCGCCGGATCGAGCCGATCCTGCGGGAATACGGGCTTACGCTGCTGGTCGAGCCGCTGAATTCCGTCAAGGACCACAAGGGGTATTATCTGACGGATTCAAACGAGGGCTTCGACCTCATCCGCGAGGTGGACTCGCCCCGCATCCGCCTGCTCTACGATATCTATCACCAGCATCACATGGGCGAGGATGTGCTGCGCCGCATCGAGGACAACTTGGGCCTCATCGGCCACTACCACATCGCCGGACACCCGAACCGCGACGAGAAAATCTTTGAAAACTTCGATTACCGCGCAGTGTTTGACCTGCTGAAAAAGCATAACGCAACCGCTCCGGTGGGCGTGGAGCTCTTCCCGTCGAGCGAGGACGCGCTGCGGCAGCTTCTGCAAAACCTGCGGGCGGTTGTTTATGAAAACGATTGAAGAAGAATGTAAAATAAGGTATACTGAAGCTGTTCCAATCCAACCATTTTAAGGAGGTTGTGTTCCTATGGATATCAAGCTTGGCTATCAGATCTATTCTGCGCGCGAGGATGCCGAGAAGGATCTCGGCGCGGTCTGCGCTCAGCTCAAGGAAATGGGCTATGACGGCGTGGAGTTCGCCGGTTTCTACGGCAACACCGCCGAACAGGTCAACGAAATTCTGAAAAAGACCGGCCTTGCCGCCGTCTCTTCCCATGTGCCCTACCAGTCCATCGTCGAGGACATGGCCGGCACCATCGCCTTCCACAAGGCCATCGGCTGCAAATTCATCGCCGTGCCCTATCTGGACGAGGCGACCCGTCCCGGCGCGGAGGGCTTTGCCGCCGCGATCCGCAACATCTATAAGTTCGGCCAGATGTGCAAGGCCGAGGGCATCCAGCTGCTCTACCACAACCACGACTTCGAGTTTGTGAAGCTGAGCGGCCTTTACGGTCTGGACTTCCTCTATGAGGCGGTTCCGGCGGATGTGCTGGCCACGGAGCTGGACACCTGCTGGGTCAAGGTCGCGGGCGAAGACCCCGCCGCCTACATCCGCAAGTACGCGGGCCGCTGCCCCGTCGTCCATCTGAAGGACTTCATCGGCGTCAAGAAGGAAGGCGCGGTGCTCTATGCGCTGATCCAGGCCGACGGCTCCGACGATGTGAAGGTAGAAACCGAGCAGGAGCCGGATTTCGACTTCCGTCCCGTGGGCTACGGCAAGCAGGACATCCCCGGCATCATCAAGGCCGGTTTGGAATCCGGCGCGCAGTGGTTCATCGTCGAGCAGGATCGCTCCACCGAGCGTCCCGCGCTGGAAGCCGCCAAGATGAGCTGCGATTACGTCCGCGGCCTGTAAGCCTGTAAACCTTAAAAAAGAAATTTCCGCGCAGGAAACGCGGATGCACTGTTTCGTCAAACAGAAAAACCCATTCAAAACACAACGGGGGGTACGCAGTATGGCCATGAAGTCCTTTCCCCGCACAGAAGTTGCGGGCGTTTCCCTTCCCCGCATGCTGATGGGCACCAACTGGGTCTACGGCTGGTCCCACACCGGCGCCGCCGCCGACCGCAACATCGTGCGCATGAACTCGAATAAGGAAGCGATCCAGCAGATGCTGGAGGCCTATCTTGCCTATGACATCAATGCGCTCATGGGGCCTATCTCCGACAAGCCCCTCACCTATGACGCGATCCACGCCGCTGAGGACAAGACCGGCAAGGGCATCATCCTGATCGACACACCCATCCTCAACGTGGACGATACGCCCGAAGGCCGCCGCGAGGCCGAGCGCGTGCTGGACAAGGTGCAGAAGGGCGGCGCGACGTTCTGCCTGATCCACCACTCCTCCGCCGAGCAGCTGGTCAACAAGAACAAGCAGACCATCGAGCGCCTGCCGGACTATCTTTCCATGATCCGCGATCGCGGCATGATCCCCGGTCTTTCCGCACACATGCCGGAGCTTGTCCTCTATTCGGACAAGAACGAATACGACGTGCAGACCTACATCCAGATCTACAACTGCATGGGCTTCATGATGCAGGTAGAGATCGAGGCGGTCAATAAGATCATCCACGAGGCCAAGAAGCCCGTCATGACCATCAAATCCATGGCCGCCGGCCGCTGTTCGCCCTTCGTCGGCATCACCTTCTCCTACAACACCATCCGCCCCTGCGACATGGTCACGGTCGGCGCGATGACCGCGGACGAGGTGCATGAGGACGTCGAAATCGCGATGGCCGCGCTGGAGCATCGCCGCCCCGACCTCGAGGGCCGCAACAGCCCCAACCGCACCGAAATCCTCCAGTAACCCGAATCCCGATTCTTCCCCTCTACGGGGGTGGGCCGCGGCAGGTTTCCTGCCGCGGCTTTTGCGCCCTCCGGGGGTCGGAGCCGGGACGCGCGCCCAGCTTGCGCTGGGCCGCCGTTCTGCGCTGCGCGCAGCCCGGTACGCCGCTTCGCGGCGGCGCGTCCCGGCTCCTTCGCGCTCTATCGTTTCGTTCTGCGCAGGAAATAACGCTCCGCTCCGGGGCCGCCGCGCCCGCCGGAACGGCGGTTCCGGTGCGCACCGCGCACCGGAAAGCCCGGCCGCAGGCCGGGCGCGCGGCGGCCCCGGAACCCACAAGGGGGGATGGCCTGTACAGG
>CAJJNQ010000052.1 GCA_905193155.1 uncultured Christensenella sp. | reverse complement strand
CCACACCAGGGCAGACATGCAGGACGAGCCGAAGGCTCCTCCTGCATGTCTGCCGGAAGCCGGAGGAACCCTGCCGGGATTCCCCCGGCCCCCCCTCCGGCGGCCCCGCTTATTTCCTGCAATACTCTTATTATATTCCCCCTTGCGGAGGTAACTTTTATGTGCGCAAACCTTTCTTCCGATTCCTACCGCTTCTTCGTCCGCGCGGGCGTGACCGACCCGGACGAGCAGCGCCAGCTTTACGACCTGCTCATCGAGTGCGACGGCGATTTCGTGCCGCCGCTGTCCTTCCGCCGCAGCACCACGCAGGCCGCGCTTTCCGGCTCCGAGCACAACCCGGACGGCGTGCGCGACTATTTTAACGCGCTCATCGCCCAGCACGTCGTGCTCTGCGCGGGAAACGGCCGCATCGTCGGCTTTCTGTCCTTCCGCCCGGAATACACCTGCGGCGCGCTCTCCGACGGCGCAACTTACTGCTACCTTTCCACCATGGCGGTGTCGCATGCCTGCCGCGGGCAGCACATCTCGCCCCGCCTCTACCGCGCCGCCATGGACTGGGCGCGGGAGCATCTGCCCGGCCGCCCCGTGCTGCTGCGCACCTGGTCCACCAACCGCGCCCAGGCGCACCTGATGCCGGAGCTGGGCTTTGAAGAGGTGCTGCGCCTGCCGAACGACCGCGGATGCGGCGTGGACACCGTCTATTACCGCCACGAAAACGCGCCGTCCGCTTGACGCTCAACGGCCGGCTTGTGGACAAACGCTATGTCACCATGGACTCGTTCGCTCAGTGCGTGTACGGCAATGAGCCGGTCTCGATCGCCCTCCCCGCGCCCAGCGGCGGCGGCACCTCCTTGATCGAACCCGACTGCTATCCCGATGATTCGGAGAACGAGGACGTTGCGCCCGCTGCCGCACCCGCCCCGGCCACCCCCGGCCGCAACGAGAGCGACACCGCCCCCAAGACCGCGGACGCCCCGATTCTCCCGACGCTGCTGCTGACCGCCTTTGCCGCGCTTGCGCTGACGGTTTCGGCAAAGAAGCGCCTGTGCAAGTCAATCATCCCCCCGTGCTCCGCAGGAAAGCCGCCCGATCGGGCGGCTTTTTTGTTTTCCGCAAAATTGTTCTTGCGAAAGCTTTGGATATTTTGTATACTGTTTTTGATTCAAACAACAAATCCGTCCCCTTTTACGACCCAGAGAGGAACTGTCTTTATGAAGAAACACATGCCCAAGCTCCTGGCGCTGGTTCTGACTCTGCTGCTGACGCTGGCGCTGCTGCCGGTTCCCCCCGCGCAGGCCGCCGCCTACGACGACGACCCGAACTTCGTCGTGCCCGCGCCCTCGAACCTGGAATTGTCGTTCCGCGCGGACGGCAAATGCACCATCAAGTTCAACAACAACCTTAGCGAGGACTTCATCCTCAGCGAGCGCTTCCGCATGGTCGTGGAGATCTACGATGCGAATACGAACGAAAGGGTTCATGAGAGCAGTCACTTCTACAACTGGCTGAACACCGGCGCGGTCACAGAAAAGACCTTCGATACCTCCCTCGGCGCGGGCAACTACTACGCCAAGCTCTACAACCGGCTGACGGTCGGCGGTTCCTCCCTGGCGGAAAAGGCCCGCAGCGAATCCGTCACCAGCAACACCGCCACCCTCGACCCGAACGCCAAGGTCGTCTACGACGTCGAGTTCACCCGCTGCAAGCTGAATTATCAGCCCGGCGAAAGCCCGTCCATAAACGACTACGCCGTGGCAAGCGGCAAGCCCTATTCCATCAACGGCGTGGTCTGGAATCGCTATCCCGCCGATGAAAACGGCAACCCGCAGGCCTCCGACTGCTTCTGGAGCAGCGAATATTCCCTCAACACCAACCGCTTCACGACGTTTGAGAAAGGGTATTTCTACCGCTGCACCGTCATCTTCACCACCCCCAAAGACGGCTATTCCTGGGCGCCCTCCGGCCTGGGCGCCAGCCTCAACGGCGAAAAGCTGGACTTCTCCCCCAAAGTTATTTCCGGCGGCATTCATCTCGTTCAGAGCGGCTATCTCGACCTGACCGACTTCAAGGAGATTACGAACGCCGCCGTCTCCGGCGCGACCCTCACCCTGCCCGCCAGCGGCCTGCCCGCCTTCACCGCCAGCGTGCCCGATGGCGCGGATTATGAAATCGACGACGAAGCCTGGATGGATGAGAACGGCAAATACTACACCAGCAACGAGAGCAAGAACGCTTTCCTGGAAGCGCAGGGCCTGCTGCTGACGGAGTTTACCAAGGGCAAGACCTACACCTATTCCGTCACGCTCAAGCCCAAGGACAGCAAGCGCGCCTTCCCGAAGGATATGACCCGAATCGCCTTCACCTTCGACGGAAAGTCTGTGCCGCTCACTTCCGCCAACGCGACGCTCGCCAACGGCTACCTGATGGTGGATCACCTTGCCGCCTGCACCGTGCGAAATGTTGTCACCGATTTCGCCGTTGAGAACGCGACGCTCAGCTTACAGCCCGGCGCCGCGCCGATCGACGACCCCGGCAAGCTCTTCACCGGCAAGGCCCCCGACGGCGCTGCCTACATCCTGGAGTGGGAACTCTGGTACTGCATTGAGGATCATACGTCCTTCACCAGCAGCAGGCCGGGCAATGAAGAGCGCCGCGCACTGAATATGCTGCTGACTTCCTTTGAGCCGGGCAAGACCTACGTCTACTATGTCCGCCTTGCCCTCAGGGACGGCGAGGGGATCCATCTGCCCGCGAATCAGCGCGACATCCGCCTGACGCTCAACGGCCAGCTTGTGGACAAACGCTATGTCACCATGGACTCGTTCAATAAGTGGGTATACGGCAATGAGCCGGTCTCGATCACCCTCCCCGCGCAGAGCGGCGGCAATCCCTCCTTCATCGAACCCGACTACTATCCCGATTATTCGGAGAACGAGGACGTTGCGCCCGCTGCCGCACCCGCCCCGGCCACCCCCGGCCGCGACGAGAGCGACACCGCCCCCAAGACCGCGGACGCGCCGATTCTCCCGACGCTGCTGCTGGCCGCACTCTCTGCGCTTGTCCTTGTCCGTGCCAAGAAGCGCCTGTGCCGCTGAATTCCCCGTTCGATTTTCCTGCTTTTCCCAAAGGGTTCGGCCTTTCCGCCGGGCCCTTTTCTTTTTTCCCCGTTCCGCTTGCCTTTGCGCCGGAAAGCTGTTATCCTATCCTTATGTAAATTCTTTGCAAAGGAATGAATCCTCATGAAAAAAGCCGTACGCATCCTGCTCCTCTTGCTCGCCGCGCTGCTCGTGATCGTGCTGGGCTATGTCGCCTATGTGTTCATCGCCTACCACCGCATCCCCGACCATCAGGCGCTGGACGTGCGCCCCGGCGAAAGCGCGGGGGAAACCGTCCGCGCCGGGGACGAGCTGACCGTGCTGAGCTGGAACATCGGCTTCGGCGCATACGAGGACGATTACAGCTTTTTCATGGACGGCGGCTCGGAAAGCTGGGCGTGGAGCCGAGAACGTTTGAATGAAAACCTTTCCGGCATCTCCGCCGAGCTGAAAAGCGCGAACGCCGATCTGTACTTCTTGCAGGAGGTGGACTACGACTCCACGCGCACCTATCATGTGGACGAGCGCGAATTCCTCTACGCCGCGCAGCCGGGCTATGCCAGCGTCTACGCGGTCAATTACGATTCGCCGTTTCTGTTCTACCCGCTGCACCAGCCGCACGGCAGCAGCCGCGCCGGCCTGATGACGCTGACGAAGCTGGCGGTTTCCTCCGCCGAGCGCCGCAGCCTGCCGGTGGAAGCCGGCGTGACCAAGCTGGTGGACCTCGACCGCTGCTATTCGGTCAGCCGCGTGCCGGTGGAGGGCGGCAGGGAGCTGTGCCTGTACAACCTGCACCTTTCCGCCTATTCCTCCGACGGCAGCATCGCCGACGAGCAGCTGCGCATGCTGCTTTCCGATATGCAGGCGGAGGTCGAGCGCGGCAACTACGTCATCGGCGGCGGAGATTTCAACAAGGATCTGCTCCCCGGCGGCAGCGCGGCCTATTTCGGCGTTTCCGCCGAAGAGCACACCTGGGCGCAGCCCATCCGCACCGACCTGATCGACGCCACCGCGCTCACCCTCGTCGCCCCGGTCGATCCCGCCGCGCCCGTGGCCTCCTGTCGCAACGCCGACGCGCCCTATTCCCCCGCCCAGCTGACGCTGACGGTGGACGGCTTCCTCGTCTCGCCCAACGTCACCGTGCTCTCCGGCGAGGTGCTGGACTTCGGCTTTGCCTACTCCGACCACAACCCGGTCAGGATGACGATCCGGCTGGGGGAATGACGCGCTTTCGGCTCCCCTGTACCCTTCGAGCCGGAATGTCCCAAAGAGTCGTTTCGGTGCGAAGACACCCGAAGGGTGAGCGAAGCGAACCTGAAGCATGAGCGTTTAGAATAAAAGAGCACAGTGTGCTCTTTTATTCTAATAAGCCATGCGCAACACCGGAATGTCCCGAAGGGGCGTTTCGGTGCGAAGAGAGGTTGTCTCTCCGGAGGGAGTATTATTCTGCAAAGGGGGCTACCCCTCCGTCACAGCTTCGCTGTGACGCCTCCCCTTACACAGGGGAGGCGGGCCTACGCCGTTCCTTTGGCTCCCCTGTGCAAGGGAGGCATACGCTCCGCCGTTTCTTTTGGCTCCCCTGTGTAAGGGGAGCTGGACGCGCAGCGGACTGAGGGGTTGCTTGTCTCCCCTTCCCCCAAAACGAACCGGAGCGCAAGGCACAGCCTTGCGCTCGTTTGCGTCTCTTCATCTCTTCAGCGGTTCCGCGCCGAAGTCCTCGAACCAGTCGTATTCCGCTTCGCCCTCCTGCGTTTTCCAGCGCGCGGGGCAGGTGGTTTCCATCCAGTCCAGCGGCTCGGCGGGCGTGCGCGGCTCGGAAGCCATGCGGAAGGCCGCGCGCAGCGCCTGCTTCTGCGCATCGCCCAGCGCGTCCGGCGCGGCGGAGACGAACAGCGGCGTGCCGCTGCGGGCGAGCACGTCCAGCCATTTTTCATTCATCGCCCAGCTCACGTTCCGCGTCAGCCCCACGCAGTCCGCGTCGCAGGACTGAAAGATGTCGTGCTGCGGCATGCGGAAGGCCAGCGTGTTGGGCCCCATCAGGCGCGTCCGCTCCCAGATGCGCCCACTGGTGTCGTCGCCGGTGCGGCTCAGCTCGAACACGCCCGCGGAAAGATGCGGCATCGTGTTGCAGCCCATCAGCAGCGTATCGTCGGATACGCCGCGGCGCATCGCGTCGTAGAGGTCCTTGATCACCATCGCGGTGGTCTTGCTGCGGTCGGCAAAGCGCCAGGTGCCGTCCGTCAGTTCCGCGCCGAAGGCAACGCCCCAGCGCCCCAGCAGGTCAAAGGTCGTAAAGTCCTGCTTGATCAGCTCATAGCCCCACTCTTCCAGCCGCGCGAAGTCCGCCGCGATCTCGTCCAGCACCTCCGGCACGCTGGGGTCGAGCACGCAGCCGCCGTGCAGCTCGCGCTGCGGAATGCCGCGCTGCAATTTCCAGCGCTCGGGCACGGGCTTTTTCGTCAGCAGCGGCCGCAGCCAGATGCCGGGGCGCACGTCCATCTCCTTCATGCCGCGCGCCAGCGCCGCCATGTCGGGGTAGTCGGCGTTGCTGCGATCCCACGGCCCGCCGTTGTAGCCGCCGCCGTGCGCGGTCTGCCAGCCGTCGTCGATCACCATGAACGGCCGGTTGGAAAGCCCTTCCGTCAGCTCCGCGATGCGCCGCGCGTCGCCCAGAATTTCCTCCGAGCTGCTGCTGCCGTAGGCATAATACCAGTTGTTGCCGCCATAGACCGGCGCTTTGGGCAGGCGGCGCATGACCTCCGGGCACAGCGCCGCCGCCAGACGCCGGGCCGCGGCAAAGGCGCTCTCGCCCGCCTGCGCGGGGAGGACGCGCACCGTGCACAGCTCGGTTTCGCCCGTCGGCACAAAGCCCATGCCGCCGCAGCGCACGTCCAGCGCCAGCGTCACGCCCGATGCGTCCGCCTGCCACCAGCACAGCGCGTTGGGGCGCACCATCACGCCCGCGCCGCAGTTGTTTCCGTCCCTGTCCGCCAGCAGGAAGTACCACGGCAGCACGCGCTCCGGCACGAGGCCGCGCCACTCCATGTCGCCGTAGCCGCGCTCCCAGTGGTCGCCCAGCACGCGCACGCCCTGCGGAAGTCGCATTTTCCAGCGCAGGAAGACGCGCATCAGGGGCTTTTCGCACGCAGTCAGCGTCACGCGCAGCCGGTGCGCGCCCGCGTCCGTCCGCAGCGCCGCGCCGCCCGCTTCAAATGTGCCGCCGCCCAGCGCCTGCGCGCGCACCTCGCCGTCCTCAAACTGAAATTTCACCGCGTCCGGGCAGCGGTTCAGGGGAAGTTTCCATTCCTCGGCTCGATTCATGATCTCATTCCCTTTCGTATTTCTTTTTTTCGAGGATTCCCGCTGCGGGGTCGAGGATTTCCTCAAACGGCTCGCCGCCTTCATAGATCCACTGCTTCGCAAAGTCCGGCGCAAATTCCCACAGCCGCTCGCATTCCAAATGCGTATACCGGTCAAACGTGCTCGGGAACGCCGCTTTGCAGGCCGCGCAGAAGGCCTCATGCTCCCGCGGCCGTCCCTCCCCGCCGTGCCGGCGCCATGTGCGCTGCAGCACCGGTCTTTTCAAAGAAGGCTGCGTTGATCTCGGAAACCGTCCTGCCCGTTTTCCTCTCGATTTATTTCCGCACCGCCGCAATCAGGCGGAAGGCCTGCTCCGCCGCGTCGGCGAGGTTCGCCCGCGCGTTTTTTTGCTCCATCGCCTCGTCCAGCGAGCACGCGCCGCGCACCGCCGGGAAGAAGGCGTCGATGCCCGCATCGTTGCACGCCCGCGCGTCCCGCGTCACGCCGCCCGCCAGCGCCAGCACGAGCTTGCCGTGCTTTTTCGCCAGCTTCGCCACGCCGACGGGCGCTTTGCCCATGGCGGTCTGCCCGTCCAGCCGCCCCTCGCCAGTCACGACCACGTCCGCATCTTTCAGGGCTTCCTCCAATTTTGTCTCCTGCAGCACGACCTCCACGCCGGAGAGCAGCTCCGCGTGAAGATACGTCCGCAGCGCAAAGCCCAGCCCGCCCGCCGCGCCGGAGCCGGGGATGTTCTCGTCCGCGCCCGAAAAGACTTCCTTCGTCTTTTCGGCAAAGCGGCGCAGCCCCGCGTCCATGTGCCTTACCATCTGCGCATCCGCGCCCTTTTGCGGGCCGAAGATGGCGCTGGCGCCGTTTTCGCCGCAGAGCGGGTTGTTCACGTCGCACGCCACGCGGAAGGCGCACGCAGCAAGCTCCGGCCGCGCGGCGGCAGACGAAATGTGCTCAAGGGCGAACAGCCCCGCCGCGCCGCCCGGAATCGGGTTGCCGTCCGCGTCGGTCAGGTCAAAGCCCAGCGCCTGCAGCATCCCCGCGCCGCCGTCGTTGGTGGCGCTGCCGCCGATGCCGATCAAAAACCTTCTGCACCCCCGATCGAGCGCGTCGCCGATCACCTGCCCCACGCCGAAGGTGGTGGTGTGCAGCGGATTGCGCTTCTCCTTCGGCACGAGCGGCAGTCCCGCCGCGCCCGCCATCTCGATCACCGCCAGATCGCCGATGACGCCGTAGGTGCAGTCCACCGCCTGTTCCCTGCCCAGCGGGCCGCACACGCGCACGGTGCGCTTTTCGCCGCCCAGCCCGGCGGCCAGCGCGTCCACCGTGCCCTCGCCGCCGTCCGCCAGCGGCCGCACGCGCACCTGTGCATCCGGACAGGCGCGCTTGATGCCTTCTTCGACCGCCTCCCCCGCCTCCAGCGAGGTCAAACTTCCTTTGAACGAATCCACCGCCACTACCGCGCAAAGGGGCGCGGATTCTTTTTTGTGTTGATTCATTTTCTGTTTCTCCCGGTCTTGTATTTTTTTGTGCAGCCACGATGTGGAGGCTTCGCACCGAACCAGCTCTTCGAGCCGTTCCGGTGTTCCGGTCGGCTTATTTTCCGAAAAAGCCATTTGGCTTTTTCTACAAAACGCTCGACCTCCAGGTTCGCTCCGCTCACCCTCCGATGCCGCACCGAACCAGCTTTTCAAGCTGCTCCGGTGTTTCGGTCGGCTTATTTTCCGATTCCGCACCGACCCACCTTCGGTGCGCCGGTGTTCCGCTCGGCTTATTCGGCAAGCCGAAACGCTCGAGCTTCAGCCGCGTTCGCGGCCTCCATCAAGCCATACTATGGCCTTTGCTCCAAAGCGCTCGACCTCCAGCCGCTTCGCGGCCTCCGGTGGGCGGGGGGAGCTTCGCTCCCCCCTGCACCCCCCTCTCCCGCCGCTGGGGCTCCGGATGTTTCTTTGAATAAAGAGGGAATGTTTCCGGATGACAGGCTGCCCCAAAGGCTCCTCCTTCGTAGGCCGCGAAGCCATGCAGAGGGAGCCTTTCCCCACGGGGAATCCGCCCTTATTCCTCGCCCTTGCCGCTCATGTCCACGTCGCGGCCCTCGATGAGCACGCGCACGACGTCGCCGCTGACGTCCATCACGTCGCCGCGGCAGAGCACGATGTCCGCATCCTTGCCCGCCTCGATGGAGCCGACGCGGTCCGCCACGCCGATGTGCTCGGCCGGGCAGAGGGTGATGGCGCGCAGCGCGTCATAGGGATCCATGCCGCTCTTGACGGCCAGCCCCGCGCACAGCGGCAGGTAGTGCTGCGGGATCACCGGCGAATCGGTGATGATGGAGACGTGCGCGCCCGCCCGCGCCAGTATGCCGGGGGTGGCGAAGGTCTTGTTGCGCAGCTCGAACTTGCTGGCGTGGGTCAGCGACGGGCCGACCGCCATCGGGTAGCCCTCCGCCGCGAACCGCTCCGCCGCCAGCTGTCCCTCGGTGCAGTGCTCCAGCGTCAGCTTCACGCCGAACTCCTTGGCGATGCGGATCGCCGTGAACAGGTCGTTGAGCTGGTGCGCGTGCGCCTTGAGCGGCATCTTGCCCTCAATCACCGGGATCAGCGCCTCCAGCTTCATGTCAAAGGCGGGGTCCTTGCCCTCGTCCAGCTTGCGCTTGTATTCCTTGGCCTTCATCAGCATCTCGCGCAGCTTGGCCGCGGTGGACATGCGGGTGGAGATGCCCTTGTCGCGGTAGCAGCGCTTCGGGTTCTCGCCGAAGGCGCACTTCATGGCGACATTGTCCTTGACGATCATGTCGTCCACGCATCTGCCCACGGTCTTGATCGCCGCAAACGTGCCGCCCAGCACGTTGGCCGAGCCGGGGCCGGTGCAAACCGTGGTCACGCCCGCGCGCGCCGCCATGCCCAGCGTCGGGTCGAGCGGCTCGATGCCGTCGATCGCCCGCAGCTGCGGCACGACGGAGTCGTTGTATTCGTTGTAGTCCGCGCCCTCGTAGCCGATGCCGTAGCCGTCCAGCCCGATGTGGCAGTGCGCCTCCACAAAGCCGGGATAGGCGTTGAGCCCCGTCGCGTCAAAGACCTCTTCGCCCGCTGCGTCGAGGTTCGGCCCCACCGCCGCGATCTTGCCGTTGCGGATCAAAATGTCCCCCTGCACAGGCTCGCGCTGCACCGCCGTGTAAATCGTTGCGTTCCGAATCAGCATATACTTTCTTCCCCTTCCTGTTAAAGCCGTTTTTTCCGGCTGCGTTTTTCGGTTTTCTCCATTTTATCACGCGCCGCACCATCCGACAACCGCGCATTTTTCTCCGTTCCGCTTGACAGATCGACATTCCAGTATTATACTATTCCATAATTAGAATAGTAAAGGGCAAAGGAGGAATTCCCATGCCGCTTGCACACGGCATCTTAGGGCTGCTGCATTACGGCAGCATGAGCGGCTATGACCTGTCCAAGGCGTTCCGCGCGTCGGTCAACCTCTTCTGGCACGCGCAGACCAGCCAGATCTACGCAACGCTCGATAAACTGGAAAGAGCCGGACTGATCTCGCATCAGGTCATCGTGCAGCGCGACCGGCCGAGCAAAAAGCTGTTCTCCCTCACGCAGGACGGCGAGCAGGAGCTTGCCCGGTGGCTAAACGAGCCCGACGGCGGCGCGCTGCTCGTCAAGAGCGAGATGCTGATGAAGGTGTTCTTCTCCGGTGCGCTGCCGCCGGAGCGCACCGCCGAGCGCCTGCAAAGCCTGCTGGCGGAGTGCGACGCGCGCGTGCGGGAGTTTGACGCCGCCAGAGCCGACAGCGAGGAATACCGCCCCGGCTTGGAGGCCGAGAGCCTCTATTGGGACATGGCGGCGGATTTCAACCGGCAATACATCCGGATGTGCCGCGCGTGGGCGCAGGACTGCCTGCAAAGGCTCCCGCGCGATACAACCGAAGCAAAGGAGGACTGAACCATGAAGATTCTCGTGATCAACGGCAGCCCCCGCGGGGAGCGCAGCAATACCCTGCGCCTGACCCGCGCCTTCACCCGCGGCCTGTGCGCCGCCGCGCCCGGCAGCGAGGTCGAAGCGCTCGACCTCAGATGCATGAATCTGCACGAATGCAGCGGGTGCTTTACCTGCTGGACGAAAACGCCCGGCCGCTGCGTCCACCCTGACGATATGAACGGCGCGCTGCTGAAATATGTCGAGGCGGACGTGCTGATCTTCTCCTTCCCGCTCTACTATTTCTCGCTGCCCTCGCGCCTGAAGCTGTTTCTCGACCGCACGCTGCCGCTGAGCCTGCCCGTCATGAACCCGGATTCGCCCTATGGCGGGCATCCGCTGCGCGACGAGCGTCTGCTCCGCAAACGCATGGCGCTGATCTCCACCTGCGGCTTTTACACCGCGGAGGGCAACTACGACGCGGTGCGCGCCCAGTTCGACCGCCTGTGGGGCGCGGGCAACTACGCCGCGCTGTTCTGCGGGCAGGGCGAGCTGTTCCGCCGCGACCAGACCCACCCGATCGTGCTCGACCTGGTTTCGCAGCGCTTAGAGCTGCTCCAGCGCGCGGGCGCGGAGTTCGCCCAAGGCGCCGTTTCCGCCGGGACCGCCGAGGCCGCCGCCCAACCCCTGCTGCCGCGGCAGGTCTTTGAATCCGCCACCAACGCCAGCTGGAAGGTGCAGGAGTAAAAAAATCACCGCCGCAGGCGGAGCCGCATTCGCCCGCTTTGCGGATCATGCAAAGAAAGCCGCCGGTTATACCGGCGGCTTTCTTTGTTTGTGCTAAAACGATTCTTTTGCTCCGATTTATTCCGCTCCGAAGATCACCGGCGCGCCGATGGCGTCGGATGCAAGGCGCGCAGCTGCGTCCCCCAGCGCTTCCCGCGCAAGGATCAGGCTGCCGTTGTGGGGCACGGCCTCCGGCGCGTCGTAGGTGCCGAAATGGCAGGGCAGCAGCTTGGCGCGGGACAGATGCCGCGCCAGCTCCGCGCCGTCCCGCACGCCCATGTGCCACGGGTCGGCGGAAACATCGAACGCCATCGCGTCAAAATCGTCGGGCAGCGCCCTGTGCTGCGGCATCAGGCGCGTGTCGCCCGGAAAGAGCAGCTTCGCGTGCGGCGTGCGCAGGATGTAGCCCACGCAGTCCTCCGGGCCGAAGGGCGCGCCGTATTTTTTCACATCCATGCTCTGCCAGCCGTGGTCGGCGGGGATCGCCTCGATTTTGATGCAGCCGACGGCAAATTTCTCCCCCGGCCGGATCACGCGCACGGCCTCTCTGCCGATCTCCGAAAGCGCCCGCGCGCACGGGGCGGGGCCGTAAAACGCCGCGCCCGCCAGCGCCTGCGCCGTCCTTCGCCCCAGGTGATCCTCGTCGCTGTGGGTGTAGAGCACCGCCGTGCCCGCGGGAACCTCCTCCGGCCGCAGCACGGGCGGGTAAAACGGCGCAAAGCCCGTCTCCGCCCTGCCGTCCGCGCCAATCCACAGGCACGGGTCGAGGAGCAGCGCCGCGCCCCACGCCCGCACAAAGAACCCCGCGCCGCCCAGCCAGCGCACCTCGGTGTCGTCCTTCTCTTTCCAGACCTCCGCCGTCAGAGGTTCCGCGCCCGACGCGCGCTCCTGCGTTTTCATGCTGCCGCACCCCCGTTTGTTTGTCACTTTGGAAGCATTTTAGCAGAACGGGAACCGGTTTGCAAATCAGACAGGGCAAAAGGGCATTTTGCGATTGACGGAACGCCCGCGCCGGGGTTATCCTTTGGGTGGAGATCCCGCATCTGTTTTCCGCTAATCCCATATGAATTTGATTTTGCGGTGGGGATTTCACAGGAAGATGGGGCGATGCCGCACCGGAATGCCCCTTCGGGGCATTCCGGTGTTCCGCATGGCTTTTTCAGTTCCGACAGCGCACTGCGCTGTCAGAACTGAAACGCTCATGCTTCAGGTTCGCTTCGCTCGCCCTCCGTATGAAGAGTTGGCGATGTGGACATGATGCGCGCGCTGTGCAGGGCGCTAGGCATCGCGCCGGAAGACTGAGCCGCTGAAAGGAGAAAAGACGATATGTATTCCGTACTGGACGCCTCGATGCTGGGGCTGAACCATCCCCTCTCCGTGCTTGCGCCGCTGTGCGCCAAATACGGCATATCCGGCCTGCGCGTGCCGGATGCTGCGCTGGAGAGCGAAGCCGCCGCCGGGGAAGCCGCCGGCATCCTGAAGGACAACGGCCTGCAATGGGGGCTGCTGCCCATGCCCGCTGATTTTTACGCCTCCAATCTCTCCGATGAGGACTTTGACAAGGCGCTGGTCGAGCTGTCCCGCCGGGCAAAGCTCGCGGAAGTTCTCGGCGCGCGGCATGCCTACAACCACATCTGGTCGTCCGGCCCGCTGCCGTTTGATGCGGCGTTTGACTGGCACGTTTCCAGAGTTTCCCGCGTGACGGAGATCCTCGCCGACCACGGCGTATCCTACGGACTGGAATTTTTAGGGCCGCACGAATTGCAGCGTCTCCATCCGCACCCCTTCGTCCACACGCTGGCGGGCGTGCTCGCCGTGGCGGACGCAGCGGGCGGCAAGGCGGGCTTCGTGTTCGATTCCTTCCACTGGTTCTGCGGCACGAACGCCGACCCGGACGACCTGCTCTACGCCGCGCAGCACGCCGATCGTCTCGTCGCGCTGCACCTGAACGACGGCGTTTCCGGCCTGCCCTACGATGAGCAGCGGGATCTGCGCCGCGCCCTGCCCATGACCACGGGCGTGATCGACGCGAAAAAAGTGCTCTCCGCCTTCACCCGCGCCGGCGGAACCGCCCCCTACATGATCGAGCCCTTCGAGCCCGCCCGCGCCGAGCTTGCCGCCCTGGACGCGGACGCCGCCGTCCGCACCGTCGCCGCCGCCCTGCGCCGCTGCGAAGCGTAAGGCGGCAGATGGAGAGGTATCTGGGGATATGATCTGCGAATGGGGACAATCCTTCCGTCTCGTCTTCGCTCACCCTTTGAGCACACAGGGGAGGCTAAGGTTGCGCTGTTCCCTCGGCTCCCCTTGCTTGCCGAGGGGAGCTGTCTGCCGCAGCAGACTGAGGGGTTTCCCCTCCGGGACACGCTATGGGCTTTCTTCGCACCCTCCGGTGGGCGGGGGGAGCTTCGCTCTCCCCTTTCTCCGCACCGGAATGTTTTTTCAAAACATCCCGGTGTTCCGCATGGCTTATTTTACGATCAAGCCATACTATGGCTTGATCTCCAAAACGCTCATGCTCCAGGTTCGCTTCGCTCACCCTCCGATGCCGCACCGAATCAGCTCTTCGAGCTGCTCCGGTGTTTCGGTCGGCTTATTTTCCACAAAGAGTACGCAGTACTCTTTGCTCCAAAACGCTCGACCTCCAGCCGCTTCGCGGCCTCCGGTGGGCGGGGGGAGCTTCGCTCCCCCCTGCACCCCCCTCTCCCGCCCCCGCTTTTCATCGGCCGCTTCGCGGCCTTCGACAGACAGATTCCCAAAGAAGATGTTTTCATCCCCCCAAACGCGGCGTTTGCGCAGCTTTCCCTTGCGCACAGCGCCGCGTTTTGCTATTCTTTTCTCAACAACCGCACCCGCTGCGGCAAAAGGAGATTGTTACCATGAAAAGCATCAAACCCGGACGCGGCCCCTCGATGATGGGCGGCTTCGGCGCACTGGCTTCCGTTGCCTTCGGCGTGATCTGGACGCTGGCGGCGATCAACATGGGCGCGCCGGTGTTCTTCCCGCTCTTCGGGCTGGTGTTCATCGCCCTGGGCGTGGGGCAAGCAGTCTACAACTTCCGCAATGCGAAGGGCGAGAACCGCTACTCGGCCTTTGACATCGTGGATTCCGACGAGGAGGACGACCCGCTCAACCGCCGCTACGGCGCGCGCCATGAGGACGCTGCGGATTCCTCCGCCCCCTCGGACAGTTCCCCCGCCGCGGGCTACTGCCCCTATTGCGGCGCGCCCGCCGAGGAGGGCTTTGCCTTCTGCCGCCGCTGCGGCAAAAAGCTGCCGAAATAGTCCGCGCTGTACGCTTCAAAAACCGCGCGGCACGGCGAGATTTTCTAAATCAGAAAAGGAAGGGTTTCGTCCCTTCCTTTTTGTTTTATGCAAAATCTTTTCACGCCTCCGGCGCGATCAGCTCCACCGCCCGCGGCAGGCAGCGGATCTCCGCGTGGGTCAGATGCCCGGCGCACTCGCCGTCCGCCGTCCATTCGGCAGGCTCGTCAAAATCAATGCTCACCTGCCCGGCCGAGAAGAAATAGAAGTACTCCGGGTCGTATTTTCCCCTTTGGAAGTCCTTGAGCGCCTTGACCGTGGGCGGCTGGCGGATGAGCAGCACCTCGAGCCGCCCGTCGTCAAACGCCACGCCCGCGTGCTTTAAGTCAATGATCCCCGCAATGCGCGTGCTGTTGGACACGCTGCCGTAGTAAAAATCCCCCTCGATGCGCTTTCCGTCGGCCTCCAGCACGATGTGGTGCTGCTTGAGCTCGAACACCTGCTTGATGCCGCAGAGGAAGTACGCCGCCCGCCCCAGCGCGTTTTTGAGCCGCTGCGGCGTGGAATAGGCCGTGTCCGCAAACGCCCCGAAGGACGCCACATAGTCAAACATCACGTCTCCATTCATCAGCCCCACGTCGTGGCCGCGCGGCCTGCCCGTCACCGCCAGGTTCATCGCCGCCTTCAGGCGCGTGGGCAGGTTCAGCGCGTGCGCCAGGTCGTTGGTGGTGCCCGTGGGCACATAGCCCACCGGCACCGTCACCCCCGCGCGCACCAGCCCGGTCAGCACCTCGTTGAGCGTGCCGTCGCCCCCGCAGCAGAGGATGCGGTCGTATTGCCCGCCCTGCTCCCGCGCGATGCGCTCGGCCTCGCCCCGCGCCGAGGTCGCGTATACCGTGGCCATGCCCTCGTTGGCGCACACCAGCTTCACCAGCGGGTACAGCAGCACCCTCGCCGCCTTGTGCCCCGCCACAGGGTTCAGGATCAGCAGCACGCGGCTGTCTTTCCCGTTCTCCATGTCCAAATCCCTCCGCAAAATCCGACGATCATTCTATGCCTAATTAAGCGTCATTATA
>CAJJNQ010000051.1 GCA_905193155.1 uncultured Christensenella sp. | reverse complement strand
GGCTATAAAGGTCTGACCGGAAGCGGGCAGCCTTGATCCGAAGGAGAGACACTGCAACGCGAAAGTGACTATACATAGGATCAGCAATAACCACAAAGAGCTTTTCGCCGCCCAGGCGATTACGGAAAGATGTTTTTTCATATCTTGTTTTCCCCTCCTGCAATATCCCAAAGGGCGTTTATTTGATCCAGCGTTTCCTGACGGCTCAACCCCATTTGCTTGAAAATCGTTATGGCAGAGCGGATTTCTTCTGTGACCAACTGCTTTCGAATGCGAACCAGTCGGTCTTCGGTGATTGAAATACAACTCTTTGCGCCTGTGCGCGACTCGATCAGACCTTCGTCCTCCATGATTTTGTAGGCACGCTGCACTGTGTTCGGATTGACGCTCAGCAAGGAGGAAAGCACGCGGCGCGACGGCAGCTCTTCCTGATTTTGAATTGCCCCGGAGATGATTCCTCGCTGAACAAAGCGAACGATCTGTAAGTAGATCGGACTTCGATCGTTGAGAACAAGTTGCTCAAAGGAAACCATGACGAACTCCCTTCAACTGTACTAACCGATTGACACGGTTTACTGTATTATATGATTAATACAGTTGGATGTCAAGAACAAAAAAGAGAGCCTTGGTTTTCACCAAAGGCTCTTGAAAAATGGATAGAAACAAGAAAAAAGCATCAAATACATTCTGTATCTGATGCTTTGGTCTGGGTGAGAAGATTTGAACTTCCGGCCTCTTGAACCCCATTCAAGCACGCTACCAAGCTGCGCTACACCCAGATTTCATCTGCCGTCATGTCCTGACGACAGATATTATATTATCACAAACCGGAAAGAATTGCAAGCCTTTTTTTGATTTTTTGCTGAACTTTTTTCAAAGGTCTTTTTAGCCTATCAGGCCGTCCTCTTCTTTAACGACAAAGTCAGTGCCGCAGACTTTACAAAAAAACTCATGCCAGCTTCCTAAAAAGAAGCTGACATGAGCGTGTGTTGCTTTATCAAGCCCAATTGCTTACTACGGGTTTTTATTTTACCTTTTCGATGACGTCGGCTGCGTAATCGAGCCAATCGCCCTCGAAGAGCTCCAGCATGCCTTTATCACAGGCGGCTGCAAGCTTCGGATCGATGGGCAGCTGTCCAAGCACCGGTATGCCGTAATGCTCCGCAACCTCCTCTACATGGCTTTCGCCAAAGACAGAGATGCGCTTGCCGCAATCGGGACACTGGACGTAAGAGAAATTCTCCACCAGGCCCAGCACCGGAACATCCATGAGCTTAGCCATGTTGACGGCTTTTTCCACGATCATGGAAACCAGCTCCTGCGGAGAGGTGACGATGATGATGCCGTCGAGCTTGATGGTCTGGAAGACTGTCAGCGCAACGTCGCCGGTTCCCGGGGGCATATCGATAAAGAGAATGTCTTCGTTATGCCAGATGACGTCCGTCCAGAATTGTTTAACGGTGCCGCCGATGACAGGGCCTCTCCACACGACGGGATCGGTCTCATTTTCCAGCAAGACGTTGATGGACATGACGTCGATGCCGGTCTTGGTGCGGACAGGATAGATGCCGGTCTCATCGCCGGTCGCCTTCTCCTTCAGACCGAAGATGCGCGGGATGGACGGACCGGTAATATCCGCATCCATGATGCCGACATTCAGGCCGCGGCGCTTCATGATGACAGACAGAAGAGACGTGACCATCGACTTGCCAACGCCACCCTTGCCCGAAACAACGCCGATCACTTTCTTGATCGAAGACAACGCATGCGGCTTTTCGTGCATGTCCGCAGGCTGTTGTCTGGACGCACAGTTGCTGCTGCAGGTGCTGCAATCATGCGTGCAGTTTTGGGTTTCACTCATTTCATTGACCTCCAATATTTCAGAGCATCTGCGCAGAAACTGTTCAGATGCATTCCGCTTCTTTTAATTATAGACCCCTTTCCTGTTCTGTCAAGGAAAATAAAAAGAGCGCGCTTCCATAAAGAAAGCGCGCCAAAACCCGATGACTTTATGCGCCGAATACCTCTTTGTTCTTCAAGACGCGGTCGCGGAGGAAAAGCTCTACGATCGCCAGCGCACAGCCAAGGCCGAGCCCCAGAATGAGGTTCAGAATCAGACCGACGGTGAGCGAATTCAAATCCGCATCAAAAGCAGCGTAAACGGAGCGATTGCCCGCCTGAATCGTGTCAGCAAACTTGAGCGCCTTTGCCCCGTAGATGATGTTCCAGATGCCTGCGACAATGCCAACGCAGGTCAGGCACAGAAGGATGCCGATAACGATCCAGAGCACCGCACACAGACGCTTGAGGTCACGAGTGCGCTTTGCGATATTCTGGGGATCGTTTACGTTGACTTCCGGCTGGGCGACGGGGGCCTGGGGCTCCGCGCAAGAACCGCCGCACTGAGGGCAGAACTGAGAACCATCCGGGATAACGGCTCCGCAATGAGAACAGAACATAAATAACGCCTCCTCTTAATTGTATGTTTGCTGCGTCTATCATAGCATGAGAGAGGTAAAAATGCAATAAAATGCGCCTATGATTTCTTTTTCCCGGTAATGCGGCGGGCGACGAGCCTGGAAAACAATGCCATCAGGCCGATCAACAGCACCATCGCCAGCAAAAAGACGATGCGGTAGCGACCAAACAGGCTTTGGATCAGCGCCCAATTTCCGCCCAACGCCGTACCGATGGTAAAGAAAAGCGTATTCTGTACCGCGGTGGTCAGGGAAATGACCGGGTAGCTCTTTTGGCGCTCCAAACCCATCGCGCCGCTGATAATCAGGATGGGGACGTTCATGCCGGTGATGAATTTGGCGCAAAAAACCGTAATCACGCCGGACGAATTCAGCCACTGCGTCACGGCATGCTGAGATTCTTCGGGAAAGAAGCGCCTTACCCATTTCCATGTGAAGATGCGCATTCCAAACCTTGCACCCAGCTCGTATGCGCCGAAGCTGGCCAATGTTGTTCCAACCCAATAAGGCAGCAACAAAAACCAGGCGTCTTGCGCAAATCCCTGTGGCCAGAGTCCACCGGCCAGCAGAAGCAAAATATCTCCCGGAAAGGGCGGAATCACAATCTGCCCGATTCCGAAAGCAAAAAACAACAGAATAATCTGTCCTACGGGGGCGCTGACCAGATTTTGCAGCAGGCCCTGTCCCCATTCCAGATTCATGACCCAATATTACCTTTCAAATTCAAATTTGCCAGCTACCATGGTCTTTGCAACTTCCAGATTCCGGTCCAGCAGGCAGAGGTCTGCACGCAGTCCGGTACGGATTCGGCCGCGATCGCAAAGGCCGAGTGCATCGGCCACATTGGCTGTCGCCATCTGTACAGCCTGAGACAGTGTAATTCCCGCAAAACGCATGACGTTGCGGACTGCGCGTTCCAACGTCAGCGTGGAACCTGCGAGGTTTCCCTGCGCAAGGCGCGCTTCGCCGTTCCGGACAAAGACCTGCTGGCCGCCCAGACTGTATTCGCCGTCGGGCATGTCCGCAGCCTCCATCGCATCGGTAATCAAGAGAATTTTTGCGCCGGAGCGCACGGCGAGTTTAACCGCGGCAGGATGAAGATGAATGCCGTCGGAAATCATCTGGACGTTCAAGCCTTCCAGCGTCAACGCGGCGCAAGGCACACCAGGCGCACGGTGGTGCAGCGGGTTCATGCCGTTGAACAGATGCGTTATCTGAGAAAGACCCCAGTCCAGTGCGCTTTCCATCGTCTCATAGCTGGCGTCACTGTGACCGGCGGAAATCCGAATCCCCTGTGCGGCGGCAGCACGGATGAATGCTTCTGCCCCCGGCAGTTCCGGTGCAAGCGTCATCAGGCGGACGATCTCCTGCGTTCCATCCGTCAAGCGCTGGAAGTTTTCCATGGAGGGCAGCTGGTTGGCACGCGCATCCTGAGCGCCTTTGTATTTTTCGCTGAGGAAGGGGCCTTCCATATGAACGCCGGCAATGTCGGCGCCGGGACCGGCGGCGAGCATTGCGTCTTTTACACCTTGGATAGCAGCATGCGTCTCCTCTACCGGCGCATTCATGGTGGTGGGCAAGAAAGTTGTTACGCCGTGTTGGACAACGCAGCGAGCCATTTGAGTAACATCCTGCGCGCCGGACATGGTATCGCAGCCGTGAATGCCGTGAATGTGCTCATCGATCAGGCCGGGAACCAGATAACCTTCGACGGAGAGAACGTCTCCCTCCAGATGCCGCCCGATGCCTGCGATGCGTCCGTTGGCAACCGCAACGTCCGCTTCGATAAATTGTCCCGCATAAAGAACCTGAGCACCTCGAAATACGATTTTATCCATTTGAAAACACCTCAATCAGAATAAGATAGATAGAGCCCCAACTGGTTGATGGCCAACTCCGGGCTGTAACTGAGCGAATGAATGGGAACGCCGGACAACACGGAAGCTTTCTCCATAATCGAAGACAGATGGTCGATGACCGTCTGGCATTGGGCTTGTTCGGCAAATTGAAGTTCCAGCAAAGACTGACGCTGCCGCAATGCCTCTGCAAAGCGCTGTGTGGTGAATTCTACCGCATCTTGATCTGCAGAGGCAAAATTCCCCTGCTGCACGCTGTAACACCACGCAAGACTGGTGCAGGCTGGTACAGTTCCCAGCGAGAAATCAGGATCAAGATGGTGCGTCTGCCCCATTAGTTCCTCGTTTACGTTGAAATAGGCATGGCTGAGTTTGGGATCGCCGCCGGTCGGGTCATCCCAGGTAGTGTCCAGCAGGACCCAGGTGCCGTCAATTTTTGCGGCATTCCAGGCATGGGAATCCGCTTCATCCTCCGTAGGGGCTGTCCCGTGAAGGTACATACAGGGGATCCCCGCACGGCGCAGTAGATAGGTCATGGTATTGGCATAACCCTGACAGCGCGCTTCCCCAAGAATCAGCGTTCCGTATACGGTTCCGGCATGCGGCGTATCCAGTTGATAGGTACAGCCGTTTACAACCGCATCGTGCAGGTAGAGTTCTTTCTCATAATCACTTTTCTCAGAGATTTCAGATAGCCAC
The DNA here is from genome assembly GCA_905193155.1 of uncultured Christensenella sp. GTDB lineage: Bacteria > Bacillota > Clostridia > Christensenellales > UBA1750 > Spyradocola. The sequence goes on along the minus strand of CAJJNQ010000051.1, from coordinate 11,958 downwards.
TGGTCTGCCAGTGCTTCCACCTTCTGCCGAGCGTTTTCATATTCGGAACGCGTCATAAAATAGGTCACATCTGCGCTGGTGATCAGCTCGGGCGCATTGTTTCGGAAATAGTAAGTAGAAAGATGAGAGTATTGAAATAATTCCGGAGAATCGTTATAGAGCAAGGTATTGACCAGATTGAGTTGATCACGTGTTGTCCCGGCAGGCATTTCAACCTTGGTTTCAAAACGCTCCACGGCATGATAAACATACCAATAGAGATCCTGAACTTCCTGCGTCTGCTGCTGGAGGAAGAAGTGCATGTCCGCAGGCGCGGTTTGCGCTTCCACAGGCGTTCTTTCGGGAGAGACGACGGGCTCCGGCGCAGCGGAGGGCTCGTCCGATGGTTCAGGTTCGATGGTAGGCACAGGCGTCGCCGGTATGCCGCGCGGGCCGTAGCCGTACTCCGTCGAGCCGGACTGGATTTTAACGACGGTGAAGGTTTCGCCGCTGGAGAGTCGAACGGTTCTACCGCATCCGCACAGCGTTCCCAACAGAAGCAATGCAGCCAGACAGGACGCGAAAAAGCGTTTTTTGAGCATGAGAACCATTCCTCCTCTATCCATTTTTCTATGCGTATTTTAACCTAAAAAGAGAGCAGGTTCAAGCCTGCTCTCTGCAAATATTGGTAAACAGTTGGAAAGGAAAAGCATTCGGAGGGGGACAATCAAAATGCATCGGAACCTTCTGCGTCGGATGCTCTAAATCGAGATATCGTCCCCAAAGCGCGATTTGCTCCCCGGGCTTGCCTCCACCGTAACGCGCATCGCCCCAAAGCGGCCAGCCTTCCGTCGAAAACTGCACCCGGATCTGGTGCGACCGCCCGGTTTGCAGTTTGATCTGGCAGAGAGAAAGCCCATTCTTTCGATCCAGTACACGGTATGCCAACAGTGCCGGTTTTGCGCCCGCAGTGCCCTCCGGGACGGCGCGGGTGGTGTTGGTGCGCTCGTCCTTGAGAAGAAAATGCGAAAGTTTTCCGCTTTCCGGCGGATTGCCGCGCACAACCGCCCAATAGGTTCTCCCCATTTTGCGGGATTTTACTTGCTCTGTCAGCCGCTGCGCTGCCTTGGAGGTGCGGGCAAAGACCATTGCGCCGCCGACGGGGCGATCCAGGCGATGCACAAGCCCCAGATAAACCTCACCCGGCTTGTTATAGGCCTGCTTGACGTAGGCCTTCATCGCGGTGAGCAGATCTTCATCGCCTGAGGCGTCGGCCTGCACAGGCATATTGACAGGCTTACAGACGACCAACAGGTGATTGTCCTCATAGAGGACGCAGGCCTTGGCCTGTTCAAAGGTCATCATGCCTGCCACCTGCCGGATGCGCCGCAGGGCAGCACGATGTTGCCCTCACGAACCGGAAGCCCTACTTCGTCGGCCATGGCACGACCGCCATAACGGCGAACCACTGTTTTTTCGATCAGATTGCGAAGCACGGCGGGCTGGAGGCCGGTAGTATATCCGTTGATGAGGAAGAACAATGGCTGATCGCTCAGCAGCTTTGCACACTCCTCTACCAAGCCATAGACCTCATTTTCCAATTTCCAGACCTGCCCGTCCGGGCCGCGGCCATAAGAAGGCGGGTCCATCAAAATGCCTTCATATTGCTTGCCGCGCCGCTGCTCACGCAGCACGAATTTGAGCGCGTCGTCCACAATATACCGTGCAGGCTTATCGGTCAGGCCGGAAAGCTGTGCGTTCTCCTTCGCCCATTGCACCATGCCTTTGGCTGCGTCCACATGGCAGACCTCCGCGCCTGCATTCAGGCAAGCCATGGTTGCGCCACCTGTATACGCGAACAGGTTCAGAACGCGCACCGGCCGGTGTGCGCCGCGGATCAATTCGCTCATCCAATCCCAATTCGCCGCCTGCTCCGGGAATAAGCCGGTGTGCTTGAAGCCGGTCGGACGCACGCGGAAGGTCAGTTCTCGGTAACTTACGGTCCATTGTTCGGGAATTTTGGAGAGCATTTCCCACTGTCCGCCGCCCTGTGTGCTGCGGTGATAATGCGCGTCGGCGCTTTTCCAGAGAGACTCGTTTTCAGCGGGCCAGATGACCTGCGGGTCGGGGCGGCGCAATATGATCTTGCCCCAGCGTTCCAGCTTTTCACCGCTGCCGGTATCCAGAACTTCGTAGTCCTTCCAGCCATCCGCGATATACATGGGCATAACCCCTTTCCTTATCAGATGCGATAAAGGCGGGCGCGAATGAATTCGCGTCCGCCACAAAAAACATTCTTCAGGCGGCAGAGCGGCTTCTTTTCATCCCCCGTAAGATTGCCGGGAAATCTTTTGAAAAGAGCTTAGTTCTTCCGAACGCCAAGCACAGCCTTTTCGCCGTTGAGATCCCATTCCTTGGAATAGGCATCCTCGGGCGCAGCGGTCAGCACAACGCTCGTCGCCAGCACGCCGTCTTTGAGGGCGGCTTCATCGCCGGAGACAATCTCCTCAATCAGCTTGCTGCCGGAGACATAGACCGTGATGCGGTCAATTACCTCGAAGCCTGCCTCCTTGCGCATGGTCTGCACCTTGGAGATGACTTCGCGCAGGTAACCCTCGCGCTTGAGCGCTTCGGTGATGTTGGCATCCAGCACAACGGTGAACTCACCTTCGTTCTGAGCGACATAACCGGGTTTCTGCATGGGCGCGATGAGCATATCCTCACGTGCCAACGAAACGTGTGTGCCTTCCAGATCAAATTCGTAATTGCGGCCTGCATTCAGTTCATCGACAACTTCATTGCCGTCTGCGGCGGCCAGATGCTGGCCGATCTTGCCGAGCAGTTTGCCGTAGCGCGGCCCCAGGGTACGCATCTGCGGCTTAATCTGATAGGTGGTAAAGGCACGGGCGTCGGTGACAAACTGCACATCCTTGACGTTCAGCTCATCCTCGATCAGCGCGCACATCTCCTCCGGCAGCTGAAGTTCAGACTTGATATACATGGTCGAAAGCGGCTGACGGATCTTGAGGTTGGCGCTGTTGCGCGCGGCACGGCCCAGGTTGACCGCTTTAAGGACAACTTCCATATCCTTTTCCAGTTCCGCGTCGATCATCGTCTCGTCGCAGACCGGGAACAGGCACAGGTGCACGGATTCGGGCGCATCGGCATCCACTTTGCGCACCAGGTTCTGGTAAATGGATTCCGCCATGAAGGGCGTGAAGGGCGCGGTGAGCTTGGACATCGTCACCAACACAGTGTAGAGCGTCTGATACGCGGCGATCTTATCCGCTGTCATCTCGCTGCCCCAGTAACGATCGCGGCCGCGGCGCACATACCAGTTGGAAAGCTCGTCCGTGAAGTCGGAAAGCGCACGGGCAGCCTCAGTGATCTTGTAGGCATTCAGGTTCCCGTCCACGGTCTTAATCAACGTGTTGAGCTTGCTGAGCACCCACTTATCCATCACCGTATAGGCATACGGCGCAGGATACTTCTTCGGATCGAAGTTATCGATATTGGCGTAGAGCACGAAAAATGCGTAGGTGTTCCACAGTGTGCCCATGTACTTGCGCTGGAGTTCATTGACCGCCTCATGAGAGAAACGGGAGGGCAGCCACGGCGCGGCAGAAGCGTAGAAATACCAGCGAACAGCGTCCGCACCCTGCTTATCAAGCACATCCCAGGGAGAAATGACATTGCCGATGTGCTTGGACATCTTGATGCCGTTTTTGTCCTGGACAAGGCCCATGACGATGCAGTTCTCGAAGGGGTTGCGGTCAAACAGCAGCGTGGAGATGGCCTCCAGCGTGTAGAACCAGCCGCGGGTCTGATCAACGGCTTCGGAGATGAACTGCGCCGGGAAGTTCTTTTCAAAGATTTCTTTGTTTTCAAAGGGATAATGCCACTGTGCAAAGGGCATGGAACCGCTGTCGTACCAGCAGTCGATAACTTCCGGCACACGGTGCATCACGCCGCCGCACTTCTCGCAGCGAAGGGTGATCTTATCCACATAAGGCTTGTGCAGCTCGATGTTTTCGGGGACGTTTTCGCCCAGCTCGCGCAGCTCCGCCTTGGAACCGATGACGTGCATATGGTCGCAGTCGTCGCAAACCCAAACCGGCAACGGCGTGCCCCAGTAGCGCTCACGGGACAGACCCCAATCGATGACATTTTCCAGGAAATTGCCCATGCGGCCTTCCTTGATGTTATCGGGATACCAGTTAATCTTGCGGTTGTTGGCAACCAGCTTGTCGCGCACGGCGGTCATTTTGATGAACCAGGTGGGGCGAGCATAGTAGAGCAGCGGCGTATCGCAGCGCCAGCAGAACGGATAGGAGTGCGTGTAGGGCACGGCGGCAAAGAGCTTGCCGGTCTGGCGCATTTCCTCCACGATCAGAGGGTCAGCATCCTTTACAAACATACCCGCCCACGGTGTCACTGCATCGATGAATCTGCCCTGCGTATTGACCATCTGAACAAACGGCAGGTTATTCTCACGGCCAACGCGAGCGTCATCTTCACCGAATGCAGGCGCGGTATGAACGATGCCGGTACCATCGGTCAGCGTGACATAGCTGTCTGCTACGACATACCAACCACGCTGTTTGGTCTGACCCGCAAAGGGATAGAGCGGCTCGTAGTCCATGCCAACGAGTTCCTGTCCCTTGACAGTCTTGGCAATCTCGGCCTCATCGCCCAGCACCTTGGCGCAAAGCGCCTGTGCCAGAATGTAAGTCACACCATCCTTGACAGCGTAGACGTAATCTTCCACTGCGTTGACAACCAGCGCAACGTTGGAAGGCAGCGTCCAAGGCGTGGTGGTCCAGGCCAGAAGATAAGTGTTTTCCTGACCCTTGACCTTGAACTTGACGTAGACGGAGGTTTCGGTTACGTCCTTATAGCCCTGCGCCACTTCGTGAGAAGAAAGCGCGGTGCCGCAGCGGGGGCAGTAAGGCACAACCTTGTGGCCCTTGTAGAGCAGACCCTTTTCCGCGATGGTCTTGAGCGACCACCACTCGGATTCAATATAGTTGTCCTCGTAGGTGACGTAAGGGTGCTTCATGTCCGCCCAATAGCCGACGCGGTCGCTCATCTGCTCCCATTCGGTCTTGTACTTCCAGACGGACTCCTTACACTTCTGGATAAAAGGCTCAATGCCGTAATTTTCGATCTGCGGCTTGCCGTTGATGCCCAGCGCCTTTTCAACTTCCAGCTCAACCGGCAGACCATGGGTGTCCCAGCCGGCCTTGCGGGTCACCTGATAGCCCTTCATGGTCTTATAGCGCGGAATCAGATCCTTGATGGCGCGGGTTTCAACATGGCCGATGTGCGGGCGGCCGTTTGCCGTAGGCGGGCCGTCAAAAAAGGTGAAGACCTCACAGCCTTCGCGCTCCGTGGTTGCTTTTTCCACAATGCCGTGCGTGCGCCAGAATTCGAGAATTTCCTTCTCGCGCTCGACAAAGTTCAGGGATGTGGATACTTTGTCATACATGGATAACTCTCCTCCTAAACAAGTAAACTCCGCCCCGATTGATTCGGGACGGAGTTTTCATAATCCGCGTTACCACCCGAGTTGACGGCTGAGCCGCCCTCTCTGCCCGGCACCATAATGCCGACTCTCTGTATCGGGAGAACCCGCTCCCCACTACGTTTCGCAGGGAGTGCTCCGAGGTGATGGCAGAATGCTTCACACATCGCGGGGCTTACACCCTCTCCCGCTCGCTTGGATGCGCATCAAAAAGCATTCGCGTCCTCTTCAACGCAAATTTGACTTTATTATAGCCAAGCCGTCTCGGATTGTAAAGCCTAAATGCGTAAAATCGTGATGATGAACGGCTTTTAGTATAAAAATCACTTGCCTGCGATGGAGAGGCCCTCTATCAGCACGGACGGAGAACCCACCGAGCAAACGCCGGGGAAGCCGAACCAGAGATCGTCGCCCACAGCGCGGATGCCCTCCAGCAGCTTATAGAAGTTGCCGGAAACCGTGATCTGCTCCACGGGACCTGTCAGCTTGCCGTTTTCGATCTTCATGCCTTTGCAGGACAGCGAGAAGTCGCCGGAGATGGGATTGGCGCCTGCGTGCGTACCCATCAGTTCATCGATACGCACACCGTTGCCCGCCATCTGATAGAGCTGCTCGACCGTGTTTTTACCGGGAGCAATGTAGAAGTTCGTGGGCGCGGTGCCGACGGCGGACATATAAGAAGCGCGCGCGGCATTGCCCGTCGTGTTTTTTCCGGCTTTTTTCGCGCTCTTGAGCGTATAGAGAAGCGTGTTAAGCTTGCCGTTTTCCACAACGGCCTTCTTCTGCGTGGGAACGCCCTCGCCGTCAAAGGGCATACCGGCAAGACCGAGGCCGTCGCTTGGATCATCCCAAATCGTAACGGCGGAAGCGGCCACATTGCCGCCCTCTTTGCCGCCAAGCAGGGAAAGACCTTTCTGCGCAGCTTCCGCAGAGAACACCCCTGCAAAGGTTGCCAGCATCGTGCGCATGGCCGCCTTGTCCATCACAACCGGCATGGCGGCGGAAGGAATGGACTGCGCCCCAATATACTTGCGCGCTTCGGCGAGCGCTTCCTTGGCCAGTTCTTCCACGTTCAGTTCATTGAAATCGCGGGTGAAGCGGAAAGCAAAGCCGGGATATTGCTTATCACCCTGCGCAATGACCACTTCCACGGCGGCATAGGCCGTGTTGCTTTCAAACGTGCGATGCAGACCGAGCGAATTGACCATCACGCAGGAGGAAGAATCCGTGCCTACCTCGCAGGAAGCGACGCGCGTCCCCTCACCGCCAAGCTCCAGGCATTTCTTTTCCAAATCCATGGCCAGAGCGATCTTTTGCTCGGGCGTGACTTTTTCCAGCTCCGGGTTCAGCGACGAAATCCAGTCGAGCTTTTCAGTTCCGTCATAGAGAAACTGCTCGTCCTGAGATTCAAGAACCTCTGCGTTCTCCTTCGCGCGGGCAACGAGCTCCGCGTATTCACTTTCATCGTCGGACTCGGTGGAAGCATAGCCCATCTGGCCGTTCAGCAGACCGCGCAGAGAAAGGCCTGCGCGCTTGGCCACGCTGTAATTTTCGATATGCCCTTCGTAAACGCCGACGGAGAAGCTGCCAACAGCGCTGGCATAGACCTCCGCCTTCTCAAAACCCTCGGCGAGAGCAAGATTGACCAGCTTTTCAAACTTTTCAAACATAGCGCTTTTCCCTCCTTACCTGCCGCCGACGGTGATGTTCTGCACACGAATGCGGGGCTGACCGACGTCGGTCGGGACGGATCCGGACAACGAACCGCAAACGCCCTGCGCCGTGAGAAGATCGGTGCCGACGCGATCAATTCGGGTCAGAATCTCCGCGCCCTTGCCGATCAGCGTTGCGCCGCGAACGGGTTCACAGATCTTGCCGTCGCGCACCAGATAGCCTTCATTGACGGCGAAGTTGAATTCACCGGTGACGGGGTTGACCGAGCCGCCGCCCATCTGCGCGGCATAAAGACCGTCGCCCATGGTGGCGATCATTTCTTCATTGTCATCGTGTCCTGCGCAGATGAAGGTATTGGTCATGCGGGAAGTGGGTGCATAGGTGTAATCCTGACGGCGGCCGCTGCCCGTCATGGGCATATTCATGCGGCGAGAGCCGAGACGGTCGACCATATAACTCTTGAGGATGCCGTTTTCGATCAGCACCTTGCGCTGCGTAGGCTGTCCTTCATCATCAATGTTGAGACTGCCCCAGGCGTTGGGGATGGTGCCGTCATCCACCGCGGTGACGCAGTCGGACGCAATCTTCTGGCCGAGCTTTCCGCAGAACACGGAGTTCCCCTTGCCAACACTGGTTGCTTCCAGCGCATGTCCGCAGGCCTCGTGGAAGATGACACCGCCGAAGCCGTTTTCGATGACGACGGGCATCTGTCCGGCGGGGCAGGGCTGCGCGTGCAGCATGGTCAGAGCGGCACGGCCGGCCTTTTTCGCAAGCGCTTCGATATCCAGCCCTTCGATGAATTCATATCCGGCGTGTGCGCCGGGAGATACGTTGCCGGTCTGGTTTTCGCTTCCGGAGGCGGCGACCGCCGTGATGCGCAGACGGCAGCGGGTGCGTGTATCGGTGACATACAGCCCTTCGGTATTGGCGATGAGCACATGCTGCATCTCGTCAGTGATCCCGGCGGAAACCTGCGCGATTTCACCGGAGAGCGCGCGAATGGTGCGGTCTGCAAAATGCAGCACGTCCGCCTTGCGCTTCCCCTCTACATCACCGGCAAAGCGGTCGATGCGGTGAATATTGAGCGCACTGGCGTTGTACAGGCGAATGGGGTGTTTGCCGGAGGGTTTGCCCAGCGCGGCGGCAGCCGTGCGCGCGGTTTCCAGCATTCCCTCCAACGTCAGATCGTTGGTATAAGCATAAACGGTTTCAGTTTTGCGGAAAATGCGGATGCCTGCGCCGCAGGAACGCGCGCGGTTAGCGCCTTCCACACGGCTGTCCAACAGCGCAATGCCGCCGGAATTTACGTTTTCTGCGAAGATTTCCGCAAAATCTCCTCCCGTGCTCAATGCGCAGGAGAGGATCAGTTCTGCATCAGACCTTGAGATCATGTTTTATCCCTCTTTCCTCTTGCCGCTCTTTGCTGGCGGATTCTGTCTTCAAAACCCATTTCACTGGGGAAATAGTATTGTTGGCCGAGTGCATCATCCGGCATATACTGTTGCTGGACGTAGTGCCCCGGAAAATCGTGCGGATATAGATATCCTTTCCCGCTGCCGATTTTTTCCGCACCCTTATAATGTGTGTCGCGCAGATGCGCGGGCACTGGACGGTTTTCGGCATCCTCTGCGGCGGCAAATGCCGCGTCCACAGCGGAACTGACGGAATTGCTTTTGCTGGATTCGCAAATATAGATGATAGCCTGCCCGATGGGCAGGCGCGCTTCCGGCATGCCTACGGCCTCCAATGCGTTCCATGCGGCGGAAGCCGCCAGCATAGCCTGCGGGTTGGCAAGCCCCACGTCCTCAGAAGCATGTACGATCAGCCTGCGCACAATGATGCGCGGGTCAACGCCGGACGTTACCATTCGAGCAAACCACGCAAGCGCCGCATCGCTGTCCGAACCGCGCAGGGATTTACAAAAGGCGGAAAGCATATCGTAATAATAGCTTTCGTCCATGGCCAGCACTTTTTGCTGAATGGACTGCTCTGCGACGTGAAGATCGACGATGATAACGCCTTGTGGATCCGGCGGTGTGGAAAGAACAGCCAGCTCCAAACCGTTGAGCGCGTTGCGCACGTCCCCGTTGGCGGTAACAGCAATATGGCGAAGCGCCTCGTCCGTAATTTGCACATTCAAATTGCCAAAACCGCGCACTTTATCCGCCAGCGCATGGCGAAGAGCGGATTCGATGTCGGATTCGTCCAACGGGCGAAACTGAAACAACCGGCAGCGCGACACGATAGCCGGCGTCATGGCGATGACAGGATTTTCCGTAGTGGAACCGATAAAACGAATCACGCCGCGCTCAATGGCGGGCAGAATGGAATCGGATTGAGACTTGGACCAACGATGGCACTCGTCCAGCAAAAGATAGGTACTTTGCCCGTAGAGCTTCATGCGATCGCGCGCTTGATCGATGACCTTGCGAACATCCCCTACGCCGGAGGTTACCGCATTGAGCTGCTCAAAAGCAGAAGAAGTCGTATGCGCAATGATGGAGGCCAGCGTCGTTTTTCCGACGCCGGGCGGGCCGAAAAAGATACAGGAGGTCAGCCGATCCGCTTCTATGGCGCGGCGCAGCAACATTCCCTTGCCTACAATGTGCTTTTGTCCCAGAAATTCATCCAGCGTTTGCGGCCGCATTCGATCGGCAAGCGGTGCAACTTTCTGCTCGTTGACGGAGAAAAGATCCACTTCTCTGCCCTACGCTTTCTGTGCTTTTTGCGCAGAACGATTCGGGCGGAACACGAGCAGCCGCTGCCCAAGGAAGGACACGACACTCAGCAGAATATCGACGATGATTTTGACGACATAGTCGTTACCATGCAGCGTGCCGGTGCCGAATTCCACACCCACAAAGCTCAGCCCCATCACGAGCAGCACCAGAGCGTAATATCCGACGAGTTGTTTGGCAAAGGATCCGTTATTGGTGCGGAAGACGAGATTTCGATTGATGAAGAAATTCAAGATCGAGCTGACGACGCGCGCACCGATCTGCGCAAAGCCCGGCGCCAAGTGCGCAAGCTCGAGCAGAACCGCATACATGCCGTAGTCTACAGCAAAGCAGATCAGCGACGACGCAGCAAAGGACAGCACGCGGGAAAACACAAGCATCGCATCCCGAACCGGATGAAAATGGGAGCTTGCGTTATTGTTGAGATAAACGGTTTCAATCTCCAATTCCTTGAAGGCAACGCCTTCGCGAACGCATTGGAGCAGCATATTCATCTCATATTCATAGCGTTCGCCAGGAATGTGCATCATTTCCGGCAGCAGCGAAGCAGGAATGCCGCGCAGGCCGGTCTGCGTATCATAGATCATTTTCCCTGTGGAAAGGGCGAAGACATAGCGCGTGATGGTGTTGCCCATCAGGGATTTGGCAGGAGTGCCCTTGCCGAATCCACGCTTGCCCAGCACAATCGTTTTGCCATCCGATGCATCCAATTCATCGGCCAGTCGGGCGATATCGCGCGGTGTATGCTGGCCGTCCGCATCGGCCGTGATGACGGCGGCCTCCGGCCACTGGTTCATGATGGCGTTAAAGCCTGTTTTCAGCGCGCGGCCTTTGCCCTGGTTGACGGCGTGGCGCACGACGACAACGCCTTCCATTTGTTCTGCCGCTTCAAAGATGGGGCGATAATCCGAACCGCTTCCATCATCAACCACTACGATTCCCGCATAGCGTTTTTGCGCGATTAACGCATTCAGCAGCGCAAGCATTCCTTCATCCGGCTTATATGCGGGTATCAATATCACGACCATGACCGCAGATCTCCTTTTATCCTAGTGTAAAAATCCGGTACACCTCTGCTATCATAGCGCAATTTTCTCGGTTCGTCAAACCTCTGAAAGATATTTAAATGGTTCAAAACTTATCAGGTGAAAATATCCATATCTTTCCGGTCTTTGACGCGAAGGTAGACGGACAGGGTGTTTTCCTCATCGCAGGTTGCCAGAAATACCTTCTCCGTCCCGGAAATCCCCAGCTCATGCAGGCGGTTTTCCAGCCATTTCTCATTGTTGCCGGTATGCCGGAGATTCTTCACGAGCACAGCGCCGTCCAGTATGACGTTGGTTACCAGGCGCTCCTGCGGAACTTCCAGATTTAGATCGCCGGGCTGCACCGGGCGTTTTTGCGATCGGGGCAGAATGCTTAGCTTACCGTTGGGCTCCATCAGGATGGTCTGTACATCATCGATATTGAAATAGCCCATGCCGCGCAGCTGCATCTGGATTTCACTCAAGTCCAGCCGCGCCTTCTTTATGTTTTCTCCATAGAGCTTTCCGTCCTCTAACAGCACAATGGGCTGTCCCATGGAAAAACGTCTGAATTTCAGAGACTTGTTGTTCAGAATAGAAACCAGCCAGGTGGCCAGTGCATAGATGGTCATGGCTAAAAGCGGCTGTAAAGCATCTTTCTCCAAGGAAGTCGCCATTTCTGCCGCGATGGAGCCGATGGTGATGCCGTTGATGTAATCAAAGAGCGAAAGCTGCGATACCTGGCGATTGCCAATCATCTTCGTGAGAAAGAATAACGCCACAATTGATGCGATGGAAAAAATAGCTACGCGAGTCAAATCCCAAACCACGCTTCATCCCTCCTCTGCCGGTATCCGCATTATACCCGGAAGCAGACGCTTCCTATACTTCAAAGTTGTGCAAAGAAAAGATAGAAAAAAGTTGTTGACAAATGTCGAGGAGATGTGGTAATATATTTCTTGCGTTCGGGGCTATAGTACAGTTGGCTAGTACGCAACACTGGCAGTGTTGAGGTCAG
>CAJJNQ010000050.1 GCA_905193155.1 uncultured Christensenella sp. | reverse complement strand
AGACCCTTCAGGCCGCTTAATTCAAATAATGTCTAACTTTTGGGGTTCACTTCACAAAAGCGCGGGGGCCGGTTTTTGCTGTGACAATTCCCCGGGACAAATCGTTTATCTTTCAAAAGAAAGGTCGCCGGGAGCGCTTTAGCGGAAGATATAGCCCAAAGATGGTTTTATATAGGAAGAAAACCCGCGCTTTCAAGTCAAATGTACGGAAAAAAACGGGATTTACGCCACTTGCCTTGACAAAAGGTTTCTTTTCAAAGTACAATATATGATTGATAACCTGCGGCGCTTTGCGCTGAAATGGAGGTGACGAACGGAATCCCCATTCCGTTTACGCATATGAGAAAAATCTTAGCGCTGTTTCTGACGCTGGCACTGCTGCTGGCTGGCATTCCCGCTGTATATGCTCAAACGGCGGATCACGCCGATTTGACCGTGGAGTTCACACCGACAGAGAATCAGAACGGTCAGGTTATATTGGAAATGAACGTCACCGTGCATAACGGTGAAACCGGGCAGTATATCAGCTCTCTTGAATTCCGATACGAGAACAGTCTCATTGCGTCGTTCGATACCGTTGCGGCGCAGAGCACAGCTTTTGCACGATCCAATTCACTTGGAATGAGTTTGGGCGCTATGACCAGTGATTTGGAAATTGAGGTTACTTACGTTGACTTCAACGGCGATGATGTTTACCGCACCATGACGGTCAGCTATGAAAACGCCGAACCAAAGCTCTCACTCAAGCGCACCGCGTCCGCAACGTCCGCCGCGCAGGGCGAAAAAATCCGCCTGACCTATATCCTCAAAAATGAGGGCAACGTTCCGCTGGTCGATTTGCAGCTCTATGACGACATGGAGGAGATCGGCCAGATCGATACCGTCGATCAGCTCGCCCCCGGCGATATGCGCCAGTTCACCGTGGATGTGAAGATGACGCGCGATGTCAAGTCCCAGCCGCGCGTCTCCTATCGCGCCGCCAACGCCAGCCAGAGCACCGTGCTCGTGCTGGAAGCGATGGATTTGGTCATCTATCAGCCCAAGCTTACTGTGACGCTGAAAAGCGACGTTTCCGCCATTCAGGCAGGCGCGTCGGTCACGCTCGTGTGCAACGTCGTCAACGAGGGCAATGTCGCCTTCTCCAACGTCACGATTTCCGATTCTACGCTGGGCAACCTCATCGAGGGCACCCGCATTGAGGTCGGCAAGGCGTATAGCTGGAACAAGCTCATCCGTCCGGTCGATTCGCAGAACTATATGGTCACGGTCAAGGCCGTCGATGAAAACGGGCAGACCTATACCGCGACCTCCAACATCGTTTCGGTCAAGGTTTCTGCGCCGGAGCAGACCGACGCGGCGAATCTGTTCACCGTCACCGCCACGCCCAACACCAATACGCTCGATCAGCCCGGCGAGGTGCTCTTCAACCTCCTGCTGCGCAACGGCGGGCAGTCCGATTTGACCAACATCACGGTTTCCGATCAGAACAACAATGTGCTGGAGCGCATCAATTCCATGTCGCCGGGGGATCGCCTGGTGACGATCTCGGTCAACGTCACGCAGTCCGGCGATTATTTCTTCGTCGTGGACGGCACAACCGCCACTGGTGAAAAGGTGCAGTCCATCACGGAACCCGCGCACGTCACCGTCGGCATGGTGGCTGTCAATCCCGAAAGCCAGGGCGCGCCCGCAACCCCCACCCCCACGCCGCTGACCATCAATTCCGATGAAAAGGGCGGCATGGCGCCATGGCTGTTGATGCTGCTGATCTTCGTTGTGCTGCTCATCGTCGCCTGCATTGTGGTGCTGGTGATTCTGCAGCTGCGCGCCAATCGCCGCCGCGACGACGAGGAAGAGGACTATGTTCCGCCGCAGGAGCCGGTGCAGCCCCGCCGCGCGCCGAATCAGGATCCTTACGATTACCGCGAAGAAATCAGCCGCGTCGCCACGGAGTATTCCCGCCCGGCGCAGTCTGCGCAGAGCCGGCGCACGCCGCAGCAGCCACGCCGCCCGGCAGCGCCCACGCCTCGTCAGGTTCCCGATTTCGACGAGGACGATGAGACGCCCACGGTCTACAAGAGCCGCCCTTCCTCCGAACCGTCCACCAAACGCAACGATTGAGTTTTATTTGAACAAAAGAGAACGCCTGCAGGCGTTCTCTTTTGTGTTATACTGAAGAAGGGGGGAAAATACATGAATTCGGCGGGACTGATCGGCTTTGAGAAACTGCCGCGGGAAATCCGCGGGCAGCTGGACGGCAAACCCTGCCCAATCGAGATTTCGGCTGTCACGCTGTACAACGCGCAGAACTGGAAGAACCCCGGCAGCTGCGTGTTTCATTATAGCGATTTCTGGAAAGAGAAGTATTTGATGCGCTTTCGGGATCCCGATGCGGAGGTCTACATCGTCGATCATGAATTTCCCGACCCCGATGTGACGAGTTATATCCGTTTGATCCGTCAGTGCGGTGTGGTGCTGTGCGGCGTGCCGATCGAAGCAGTGTTTGCGCCGGTCTCCGATGAGGACTTCTGGGCGGCGATTTCCAACGAGGTGGAGGCGTATGATTTCCACAGCTACGCGCCGCGGTATCTGGCCAGCAATGTGTTGATTTTAGGGAGAATCCTTTCCTTCAAAATGGAGAAAAAGATTCTCTACAAGTACGAAGCGGGGCTTTGGATGATGCGGAATCTTCCGCCGGAGTTTACGGAATTGATCGAAAATGCCATGAAAATCCGGTATGAAGGCAAAACTTGCACGCTGCCGGAAAAGGAGTTGGAAAAGCTGCGTCTTGGTCTGATTGAGAAGATCAAAAAATAAGCCGTAACTTTGGCAATACGGACAGAAAAAAGCGGCTTTCAATCGAAAAGCCGCTTTTTTGATGCGCAATTTATTAACGTTATGTTATGAAAAGCGGATCATCCGTTGAAAGAAAACGGAAGTTAGAGTATAATAAAGACGATTCATGGTTAGGGAGGAAGAAACTTGTCGCAGACGGGTTTTCCGGGCATTCAGCCGGCAATGCTGGAATATTTCGTGGGCATCGCGCTCAACAATTACCGCGAGTATTTCTTGTCCACACATAAAGACTATGAGCAGAACGTCAAAAAGCCGCTCTATGCGCTGGCGGAGGAGCTTGTGCCCTATGCGCTGAAGATCGATGACGACATGGAGCAGCTGCCCCGCCGCATCGTCTCCCGCATCCGCAGGGACACGCGCTTTACAAAGGACAAATCGCCCTACCGCAGCCATATGTGGCTGTCCTTTCACCCGATGAGCAAGCCGAAATGGGCGTGCTTCGGCCTGTATTACGACATCAGCCCCGATTGCAGCTGCTACGGCGGCGGCTTTTACGACAGCGACCCCACGCGGGCGCGCTGGATGCGCGCGCTGCTGCTGCGCCGCCAGAGAGAGCTTGTGCAGATTCTGACCGACCCGGCGTTTGCCGCGCACTACCGCATACTGGGCGAGGACTATAAGCGCATCGAGATTCCGGAAGAGCTGCATCCCGCGCTGCGCGATCTCTATCGGAAGAAGAGTTTTTATGTCGAGCACAATGACGGACTCGACCCCAGAATCTCCCGACCGGAATATGCGCAGGAGATCGGGGAGGGGATGCTGCTGCTCAAACCGCTCTATCAGCTGCTGACCAACGAATACGGCGATTTTGCAGAATAAACAATAAACAGAGAGCAAAACAGGTACAAGGAGGATTTTTTTCATGGATGCTGTTACCGCAATGACCACACGCCGCTCGATTCGCAAATACACGAGCGATCCGGTGAAGCCGGAAGATCTTGAGGCCATTCTCAACTGCGGCCGTCTCGCGCCCAACGGCGTCAACCGTCAGGCGTGGAAGTTCATCGTCGCTACCGACCAGAAGGTCAAGGACGCCATGGCCGATGCGACCGATTACGGCAAGTTCATCAATCAGGCGGCTGTCGTGGTCGCCGTGGCTATTGGGCCGGAAGCCGCCTGCCCCTACGAGGATGCGGGGGCGGCGACCTGTAATATGCTCAACGCAGCGCACGCGCTGGGCTACGGCGGCTGCTGGATCGGCGCCAACGGCCTCCAGGAGCATCCGACCGCGCAGTGCGTGGCCAAGGTGCTGGGCGTGCCAGAGGATTGGCACATCATGTCGGTCTTCTCCATCGGCGTTCCGGCGGAAACAGTGGTGCAGCGCCCCAAGAAGACGCTGGACGAAGTCGTCGCCTACAACCATTTCTGATTTGCCCCGAAAAGACAGAAGGGAGTTCCCCTGGATACGCTGACCGCTCTGCGTACCCGCCGGGCCGTGCGCGAATACACGGACGATCCGGTGAAGTCGGAGGATTTGGAAACCATACTCGACTGCGGGCGCTATGCGCCCTGCGGCATCAACCGGCAGGGTTGGCGCTTCATCGTCGTGACCGATCCCGCTGTGCGGGAGAAGATTTACGAGGCCAACAAGCGTTTCTGCAAGTTCATTTTGCAGGCGCCGGTGCTGGTCGTGGTGGCGGTGGGGCCGGATTCGGTCACGCCCTTTGAGGATTCCGCCGCGGCGACCTGCAATATGCTCAACGCCGCGCACGATCTGGGCTATGGCACCTGCTGGCTCAGCGCCAACGGCATCAGCGCCGATCTGCCCGCCTATTTCATGGCGACCGAAACGGGGAAGGCGGTAAACCTCCCCGAGAATTGGCACGTCATGTCGGTCTTTACCCTCGGTGTTCCGGCGGAAACGCCGCACAAGGAGAAAAAGCCCCTGGGGGACATCGTCTCCTACAATTCGTTTTGAAATGACAACCGGAGGAGTCTTATGCAGAAACACCTGAAACTGATCAGCGGCAGCGATCTGCGCGGCGTGGCGGTGGATATCGGCGGGGGAGTGACCATCGACCGCAATACCGCCCGGGCGGCGGCTTATCAGTTCGCCGCCTTCCTGCGCGAAAAATGCGGCAAGGAAGAGCTGAAAATCGCCGTGGGGCACGATCCGCGCCTGTCGGCCCGGGAGCTGTGCGCCGGTACCTTTGAGGGACTGGGCGCGGCGAAGGTCAAGGTCGTGGATTGCGGCCTGTGTACCACGCCGGCGATGTTTATGACCACCGTCAAGCTCGATTGCGACGGCGCGGTGATGATTACCGCTTCCCATTTGCCCTTTGAGCGCAACGGCATGAAGTTCATCACCCGTCAGGGTGGTTTGGAGCATGATGAGGTCGCCGCCATCGCAGCCGCTATGGATGAAGATGTTGCCCCCGCGCAGCCGGAGACGGAAAGCGTCGATTTCCTTGCCATGTATGCGCAGGGTCTGGTGGATTTCATCCGTGAAAAGACCGGCTCGGAGCGGCCGCTGACGGGCAAGCGCATCGTCGTGGACGCGGGCAACGGTTCGGGCGGATTTTTTGCCCGCAGTGTGTTGGAGCCGCTCGGCGCGGACACCACGGGCAGCCGCTTCCTCGATCCCAACGGGCTGTTCCCCAACCACATCCCCAACCCGGAAGACGCGACCGCCATGCAGTCCATCTGCAAGGCCGTGCTCGATTCCGGTGCAGACATGGGCGTGATCTTCGACGCGGACTGCGACCGCGCGGCCGTTGTGGACGAAAAGGGCCTGCCCATCAACCGCAACCGCCTGATCGCGATGCTCTCCGCTATTTACCTGGAAAAGGAACCCGGCAGCACCATCGTGACCGACTCGGTGACCTCTGCGGGGCTGACGCGCTTTATCGAAGCCCACGGCGGCAAGCACCTGAGATACCGCAGGGGCTACAAGAACGTCATCGACAAGGCCATCGAGCTCAACCGTGAAGGCATTGCCTGCCCGATGGGCATTGAGACCTCCGGCCACTGCGCCTTTGCCGAGAACTATTTCCTCGACGACGGCGCGTACATGGCGTCGCGGCTCATCGTGGAGCTGGCCAAGCGCGGCGACCTGACGAGCCTGATCGAAGGACTGGAAGAGCCTGCGGAGGAGAAGGAGATCCGTCTCAAGCTCACCGCTGACAACTTCCGCCCCGACGGCGAAGCGGTGATTGCCTGCATCAAAGCAGCGCGTGACAGCCGTGAGGACTGGATGGCCAACACCGACTACGAAGGCGTGAAGGTCACGATCCGCCTCACGGGCGGCGAGGGCTTCTTTCTGGCGAGACTTTCGTTGCACGACCCCGTGCTGCCCATCAACTTTGAATCCGACGTGCCCGGCGGCGTGGCCGCCATGGCCAAGCAGCTCTACGACGTTATGAAGGGCTGCAAAAACGTCGATCTGACCCCGCTTGCCGAACTTGCGCGGTGAGCAGAAAAGGAGCCTGAATGCTCGATCACAAGGGGTTTGACCTCTGGGCGGACGGCTATGACAAGACCGTCGGCCTTTCCGAAGAGAGCAACACCTATCCCTTTGCGGGATACAAAAACGTGCTGGGAACGATTTACAGCGGCGTGCGGGCGGCAAACGCCCGGCGCGTGCTCGATATCGGCTGCGGCACGGCAGTGCTGACCTCCCGTCTCTACGCGGACGGGCTGGATGTCACCGCGGCGGATTTTTCCGACCGAATGCTGGAAATTGCGCGGGAAAAGATGCCCAAAGCGCATCTCGTCCGCGCGGATATTTCGCAGGGCTTTCCTGCGGTGCTGGCGGAAGAAAAGTTTGACGCCATCCTCAGCACCTATGCGCTGCACCACCTGACCGACGAGCAGAAAGCGCCGTTTCTGCTGGAATGCTTAAAGCACCTGAATCCCGGCGGCGCGATGTGGATCGGGGACGTGATGCGCACCACCCGGAAGGAGCTGGACGCGCTGGCGGAAAGCTGCGGCGAGAGCTGGGATGCGGACGAATGCTATTTCGCCGCAGAGGATTGGATCAACCGAAAGGACATGGATGCGTCGTTTGCCCCGCAGTCGGTCTGCGCGGGCGTGCTGACGCTGAAAAATATTTAAGCTGCAACCATAAAATTGGAGGAAAAAACATGCAGGACATGGATGTCAAAGTCATCTCCACGATGCGTGCGCTGGCTGCGGACGCGATTCAGAAGGCCAATTCCGGCCACCCCGGCACGCCGCTGGGTGCATCTCCCATGGCATACACGCTCTGGGCCAAGCAGATGAACCACAATCCCGCCGATCCCAAGTGGCGCAACCGCGACCGCTTCGTGCTCTCGGCCGGTCACGCTTCCGCGATGCTGTATAGCTTGCTGCATCTCTTTGGCTACGGCCTGACCATGGATGATCTCAAGAACTTCCGTCAGCTCGACTCCAAGACCCCCGGCCACCCCGAATACGGCCATACCGTGGGCGTGGAGACCACGACAGGCCCGCTGGGTCAGGGCGTTGCCAACGCTGTCGGCATGGCGATGGCGGAAAAGCACCTGGCGGCCAAGTTTAACCGCCCCGGCTTCCCGGTGGTCGATCACTACACCTATGCGCTGATGGGCGACGGCTGCGTGATGGAGGGGATCTCCGGCGAAGCCTCCGCGCTGGCTGCGACGCTGGGTCTGGGCAAGCTGATCCTGTTCTATGACTCCAACGACATCACCATCGAGGGCAAGGTGGAGCTGGCGCTGCGCGAAGATACCGCCAAGCGCTACGAATCCTACGGCTGGCATGTGCAGAAGGTTGCCGACGGTGAGGACATCGACGCCATAGGCGCGGCGATCGAGGCGGCTAAGAAGGATCCCCGCCCCTCGCTGATCGTCGTCACCACCAAGATCGGCGCGCATTGCCCTGCCAAGGAGGGCAAGAACTCCGCGCACGGCGAGCCTCTGGGTGTGGATAACGTCCGCGCGCTCAAGGAAAACCTCGGCATGGATCCCGATAAGTCCTTCTATGTCGATCCCGCCGTCTATGAGGAGACCGCCAAGGTCGCGGCCAAGGGCGCCGAGAAGGAAGCCGAGTGGAACAAGATGATGGAGGAGTACGCCAAGGCGTATCCCGAATTGGCTGCCGAAATGGAGCAGTGGTTCGCGGGCTTCCATCCCGACCTCGAAAACGATGAGGCCTTCTGGCAGTTTGAAAACAAGAAGGACGCGACCCGCAACACCAGCGGCCAGGTGCTGGCAAAGCTTGCCGAGCGCATTCCGAACCTGATCGGCGGTTCTGCCGACCTTGCGCCCTCCAACAAGACCTATATCAAGGGCCGCGGCGACTTCTCCGCCGAGACTCCCGAGGGCAGCAACCTGCACTTCGGCATCCGCGAGCAGGCCATGGCCGGCATCGTCAACGGCATGCAGGTGCACGGCGGCTTGCAGACCTATGCCGCGACCTTCCTGGTCTTCTCCGATTACATGAAGCACGGCATCCGCATCTCCGCGCTGATGAAGCTGCCGGTGCTCTACGTTCTGACGCACGATTCCATCGGCGTGGGTGAAGACGGCCCCACCCACCAGCCCATCGAGCAGTTGGCGGCGCTGCGCT
Source organism: uncultured Christensenella sp. (assembly GCA_905193155.1). Taxonomy (GTDB): domain Bacteria; phylum Bacillota; class Clostridia; order Christensenellales; family UBA1750; genus Spyradocola. The sequence continues at coordinate 9,073 of CAJJNQ010000050.1, read as the reverse complement.
CCATGCCCAACGTCTACCTCTGGCGTCCCGCTGACGGCAAGGAAGTCGCTGCGGCCTACGCGCAGGCGCTCAAGATGGAAGGCCCGTCCTGCTTCGCGCTGTCCCGCCAGAACCTGCCGCTGTATGAAAACTCCGGCAAGGAAGCCATGAAGGGCGGCTACATCCTGTCCGACTCCAAGAAGGCGACCCCCGACGTGATCCTGATGGCCTCCGGCTCCGAGGTGGAGCAGGCCATGGACGCGCAGAAGCTGCTGGCGGACGAGGGTATCGACGCGCGCGTGGTCTCCATGCCCTGCTTTGCGATCTTCGATGCGCAGAGCGAGGAATACAAGGAATCCGTGCTGCCCAAGGCCGTGCGCGCACGCCTTGCGGTGGAAGCGGCGACCTCCTTCGGCTGGCATAAGTATGTCGGTCTGGACGGCGATGTGCTCACCATCGACCACTTCGGCGCATCCGCTCCCGCGGCGCAGCTGTTCGAGCGCTTCGGCTTCACTGCGCAGAATGTCGCCAACAAGGCCAAGGCACTGCTGGGTAAGTAAGCCTGCATAAAAACGGAAACGGCGGGGCGCGACCGCTGAATCAAAAGCGTCCCGCCGTTTTTCACGCGGGCTTCAAAAATAGAGGAGGAGAAAAATAGAAATGGAAAAACTCTTCAAGCTCAAGCAAAATGGTACGACAGTTCGTACCGAAGTCCTCGCGGGTCTTACGACCTTCATGACCATGGCGTATATCATTGCGCTCAACCCCAACCTGATCGTCGGCTTCGGCGCGAACGCTGAGGTGGGCGGCGCTCTCTGGAACGGCATCTTCCTGGCCACCGTCATTTCCGCCGGCATCGGCACGCTGCTGATGGCGTTCCTCGCCAACAAGCCCTTTGCCATGGCGCCCGGCATGGGCTTGAACAGCTACTTTGCGACCGTGGTTGCGGGCATTGCGGCTGCAATGACCGCTGCGGGCGGCGTGGACTATACCTTCCAGGATGCTTACGGCGCGGGCCTTGCCATCATCCTGATCTCCGGCATTCTCTTTACCGTCCTGACCCTGCTCAACATCCGCGAAAAGATCGTCGATGCGATCCCGAAGGCGGTGCGTCTGGGCATCCCGGCGGGCATTGGCCTGATGCTGGTCAACATCGGCCTGGGCTCCAATGCGGGCGTGCAGGACGCAAACTTCAATATGTACTACATGCTGGGCAGCTTCTTCTCCAACGGCCCTTCTGCGACCAAGGCGGCCATGGGCGATGCTTACGGCACCATGGTGCTCTACGTCCTGACCACTTTCATCGGCATTTTCGCCATCGCGGTGATGCATCACAAGAAGGTCAAGGGTTCCGTGCTCTTCGGCATGCTGATTGCCGCCGCGGCCTACTGGATCGGCTGCTTCTGCATGGGCCAGAACCCCTTCGCATCGCTGGCGACCGCCAGCTGGATGCCGCCCTTTAAGGATATGGCGGCAACCACGCTGTTCAAGTTCGACTTCGGCGATCTGTTCTCCATCGGCGTGTTCTCCGCGATCATGACCATCATCTCCTTCTGCATGGTCGATATGTTCGACACCATCGGCACCCTTTACGGCACCGCGCAGCGCGCCGGGATGCTCGATAAGGAAGGCAACATGCCCAACATGAAGCAGGCGATGCTTTCCGACTCCATCGGCACCATGGTGGGCGCCTGCACCGGCACCTCCACCGTCACCACCTTCATCGAGTCCGCTGCGGGCGTGGAGGCGGGCGGCCGCACGGGTCTGACCTCGCTGGTCACCGGCATTCTGTTCCTGCTGTGCATGTTCATCTCGCCCATCGCGGCGCTGATTCCCGCTCCGGCCACTTCCTCTGCGCTGGTGTTCGTCGGCATGCTGATGATGGGCAGCTTGAAGGACGTGGACTACGGCGATGTGGCCGGCGTTCTGCCCGTGGTGCTGATGCTCGTGTTCATGATGGTCACCAGCTCCGTCGGCAACGGCATCGGTATCGGCCTGATCACCTATTCCGTGCTGAAGATCTGCACCGGCAAGGCCAAGGAAGTCTCCTGGCTGACCATCGTGCTGGCCGTGCTGTTCATCCTCAAGTTCTTCATCGTGTTCTAAAAACGCATCTGAAAAGGCGTGCGGAAGGTTCTTCCGCGCGCCTTTTTGCTCGGTGCGGACAACGCAATGTTTTCAAATTTTCCGCAATATGATATAATGAAACGAAACCGAAAAGAGAGGAATGGGGCGCAAATGGAACTGGTCAGACCCCGTATGGGTCATTTCAAGGCCGTGATGGCGGCGGACCGCGACTTTGAAAGTGCCGGCGAGGAGCCGTATTGCGGCAGCCGCGGCCGTATGGGCTATTTCGGCTGGCTGGCCGTGGTGGACAGGCTGTCCAAGCCCGAGTGCATGGACTATGGCAGCAATCCCAACGAAATCTGGTTCCTGATGAGCGACGACGGCTCCCGCATCCTCGCGTTCGGTCAGCTGCGGCCCTATGATACGCCGGATGCGCTGACCTGGGCAGGGCATATCGGTTACAGTGTGCCGCCCAGCGAGCGCGGCCACGGCTATGCGCAGGAGACGCTGAAGCGGCTGCTCCAAATGGGTTTTGACCGCGGCATGGAGCGCATCCTGCTCACCTGCGATGTGGACAACGACCCTTCGCGCCACATCATCGAAAAGGCGGGCGGCGTGTTCAGCGGCTTTTACCGCGATGAGGAATACAATAAAAGATTATATTGGTTTACAAAGAAAGGATGAATTCAGTCATGTGGCAGGAAGAAAGAGCGCGCTGGCGCGAATACCTCGCGGAAAATGATCCCGAGATGCTGAAGGAACTGGATGCACAGGACGAGAAGGAGGCCATGGAGGCTTTTGCCGGTAAGATGGCCTTCGGCACGGGCGGGCTGCGCTCGGTGCTGGGCGTCGGCCCCGCCCGCATGAATGTCTATACCGTCGCGCGCGCCACGCAGGGCCTGGCGCAGGCGATTCTCAAGAGCAAGGCGCCCCACACCGTCGCCATTGCCTACGATACCCGCAAAAATTCCGACGTCTTTGCGCTGACCGCGGCGCGCGTGCTGATGGCCAACGGCATCAAGGCCGTGCTGTGGGAGCAGCCCGTGCCCACGCCCGTGCTGTCCTATACCGTCCGTGCGATGGGCCTGGGCTGGGGCATCGTCATCACCGCAAGCCACAACCCCAAGCAGTATAACGGCTATAAGGTCTACGATGAGCGCGGCGTGCAGGTGATCCCTGAGCAGGCGGAGCTCATCATGAAGGAGATTGAAACCGTCGAGTTCTTCCAGGCCAAGATGCTGCCGCTGGAGGAGGGCGAGGCTCAGGGCCTGCTCGAACAGCCCGAGGGCATCCTTGACCGCTATTTGGACGAATTGTATTTCCTGCTGCCCAGAACCTCTTTGACCCGCAAAAAGGCGGCGGATTTCCCTGTGGTCTATTCCGGCCTTTACGGCACCGGCGCAATCCCTGTCTCCACCATGCTGCGGATGCAGGGCTTTAAGAACCTCACCTGCGTGCAGATGGAGCCGGACAGCAACTTCGGCGGCCTGTACATGCCCAACCCGGAGGATTCCCGCGTCTACGTTCAGGCGATTGCCGAGGCTGAGAAGATCGGCGCGAAGATGCTGATGGCCACTGATCCCGACAGCGATCGCGTCGGCGTGCAGGTGCTGCATGACGGCAAGTTCATCGCACTCAACGGCAACCAGATCGGCGCGCTGCTGATCGATTATCTCTACAACACCCGCAAGGAACAGAACGCGCTCGAAAAGGGGGAGACCATGGTCACGACCATCGTCTCCGGCGAACTGGGGCAGAAGATTGCGCGGGAAAACGGCATAGATGTTCAGCAGGTGCTCACGGGCTTTAAGTACATCGGCGATAAGGCCGAAGGCTTCCCGGAGCAGGGCCGTCACTTCTTCTTCGGCTATGAAGAGAGCTACGGTTATCTGACCGGCAGCCTCGCGCGCGATAAGGACGCCGTGCTTGCCGTCGCGCTGGTGGGCGAAATGGCGGTCTATTATCATGAGCAGGGCAAGGATCTCTACGATCGCCTGCTCGAGCTGTGCGAAAAGTACGGTTACTTCGTCGAGAGCACCATCTCCAAGGAGATCGACGGCCTCGACTTCATGGAAAAGATCGACGCGATCATGGCCAAGTTCCGCGACCCTGCCCTCAAGGACATGAACGGGCTGACTATCCGCGCCGTAGAGGATTACGAAACCGGCCTGCGCACCGAGCGCAAAGACGGCGCGACCTCCCGACTGGACATCCCCAAGGCGGATGTGCTCAAGCTCTTCTTCGATTGCGGCACGCTGGCGGTTCGTCCCTCCGGCACCGAGCCCAAGATCAAGTTCTATTGCTCGGTCAGCGGCGAAACGCTGGAAAAGGCGCAGCAGAATCTTGCACAGATGAAGAGCGCGTTGGATAAAATGATCGGCTGAACGGCAGACTAAATCCAAAGCGTCCACGAAAAACAGGAAAGGAACGGGAGCTTTTTCCCGTTCCTTTTGTCATATGCCATCTTTTTACATAGAAAAGGCGTTTTTTAGCCCAGAATCGCTTGAAAAGGGGCGGATTATTCACTATAATTTACCTAATTGACGATTGATGGAAGCGCATCAAAAAAGCCGGAGAGTTTTGAAAGGGGATTAATATAGATGGGTATTGTGGTTACCAAGTTCGGCGGCAGCTCGCTGTCGGAAGCGTCGCAGTTCCGAAAGGTCAAGGAGATTCTGCTCGGGGACTCCAACCGCATGTATGTCGTGCCCTCCGCGCCCGGTCGCCGGGAGCCTGACGATGCCAAGGTCACAGATATGCTCTACACCTGCCATAAACTGGCGAGCAAGGGGGAGCTGGCGGAATTCGAGAAGGTCTTTGCGGAGCTTTCTGCGCGCTATACCGAGATCATCGACGAGCTGGGGCTGAATCTGGATTTCGCGCCCCATCTGGAACAGGTGCATTACGCCATGCTCAACGGCCAGTCCGTGGATTATGCGGCCAGCCGCGGCGAATACTTGAACGGCATCATTCTGGCCGAGTATCTGGGCTGGGAGTTCATCGACGCGGCGGAGGTCATTTTCTTTGACGCAAACCACCGCTTCGATTCCGAGCGCACGCAGGAGGTGCTCTCCGCGCGCCTGGCCGGCACCCGCTATGCCGTTATCCCCGGCTTCTACGGCAGCAATCCCGACGGCACCATCCGCACCTTCTCCCGCGGCGGTTCAGACGTCACCGGCGCGATCGTCGCGCGCGCGGCGGGCGCAGAGCTTTATGAAAACTGGACCGATGTTTCGGGCTTTTTGATGGCGGATCCGCGCATCGTCAAGCGCCCCAAGCGCATCCATGTCATCACCTACCGCGAACTGCGCGAGCTTTCCTATATGGGCGCGGGCGTGCTGCACGAGGACGCGATTTTCCCGGTGCGCATGGCCGGCATCCCGATCAACATCCGCAACACCAACGAGCCGGATAACCCCGGCACCATGATCGTCAGAGCGGACGAGAGCCATGTGCGCGGCGCGATCACCGGCATTGCGGGCAAAAAAGGATTTACCGCCATCGCTGTGGAAAAGAATATGATGAACAGTGAGCTGGGCTTCGGCCGCCGCATGCTCGAGGCGCTGGAGGAGTGCAACGTCTCCTTCGAGCATATGCCCTCCGGCATCGATACCATGACCGTGCTCGTCTCCGACCACAACATCGAGGGACGCATCGATCAGGTTGTTGAAAAGATTCGCCGCACCTGCAAGCCCGACCACATCGAGGTCATCAGCGGCCTTTCGCTGATCGCGACCGTCGGCCGCGGCATGGTGCGCTATCCCGGTACCGCGGCGCGCATCTTCGGCGCGCTGGCCGACAGCGGCATCAACATCCGCATGATCGACCAGGGTTCTTCGGAAATCAACATCATCACCGGCGTGGAATCGGCCGACTTTGAAAAGGCCATCAATGCCATCTACAATGCCTTCATGAAGTGATTTTACGGAGGTTTCCAGTGAAATTCAAGAGAATTGCCGCCCTGCTGCTCCTTGTCTGCCTGCTTGCCCTGACCGGCTGTGCTGGACGAACGCAGACGGCGATTCTTTGCGTTAAAAAAGGCGTTGTGGCGGCGCAGGCGCTTTGTGAAAGCGACCAAACCCTGAGCTACGCCCTGGCAGAGGATGATGCCGCCGCCTTGCAGCAGCTCGAAAGCGGGCAGTGCGACTTTGCGCTGGTGACGGCGCAGGGGTGGCAGCAGGCGAAGGACGCGGGATATGATGCGGCGGAGCGTCTGAACGATGTGACGCTGGCGCAGTTTGCGATTCTGTCCCGTGCGGGCGGCACTGCGCAATGGGGGCGCAATACCCGCGTCGTGATCGTGGGCGCGGCAGAGGCGGACGGCGACGTGCTCGCCCGGCAGGTGCTCACCTGCGCGCTCTACGGCACGGTGCGCAATACTGATTGGGAAAGCGCCCTGTCCTCGCTGCGCGGCAAGCGGGCCGACGTGGTGATGGGGCTGGCTGTCCCCGGACAGAAGAACGTGGAAAAAGCGTTCAAAAAGGTCAAGAAGCTGGAGCTCCTTTCCATGCCGGAGAGCCTGGTCAGCATCCAGCTGCCCGACGATTCGATGGAAAAGGCAAAAGTGGTCTTTGGCGGGCAGAATGCGGAGAGTTATGCGCTCTACGGCGTGCTGGTCTGCGCCAAGGACGCGGACGAGGATGAGCGCAGCCGTGTGCTTCAGGCGGCGCAGGAAGCGGGTCTTGTGGACAGCACAGCCGTGATTTTGAACTGATAGAAAAAAAGAGGGGGGAGGAGCGCGCATGCAAAGAGAAAACCGGCAGATTGTGCTGCTGCATAAGGCTGCGGCGGCGGATGCGCACGCGCTCTACCTGATTCGATACGAGGCGTATCTGGCGCAATACGGCGCCTACGGCAGTTCGGACTGCCCCTGTGTGCAGAGCGAGGAGCAGTTTCTCGAACAGATCAAGCAGGAAAACACCTATCGCATCACCGCGGGCGGCGTGACCGTCGGCGGCCTGACGATGCAGCCGGAAGAGGATGACGTGCTGCTCAAGGAGATCTATGTCAAGCCCGATTGGCAGCAGATGGGCGTGGCGCAGGTCGCGCTGATGCACGCCGAGCTGCGCTATCCTTCCGCAAGATACCGCGCGCAGGTGATTTCCGGCGAGGCGGCGGCGCAGGGTCTGCTGCACAAAATGGGCTATCGCGCACTGCCCACCTATGAGCGCCCTACCGAGCGCATCACCCTGATGACGCTGGAGAAAAACGCCTCCTCCATGGTCACGCTGTCGCTGGAACCGATGCGCCGGGAGGATTTGGCCAACGCCATTCGCTGGTGCAATGCGGATGAAAACGCCGATCTCTACCGCCCGCTGTGGCTGCATGGGCGTGAAAAAGAGCTTTCTATGGCGGATTTTTCCAAGGAGTTCACCTTCGGCAAGCACTACATCGGCGCGCCGCAGATGGATTTTGCCGTCAAGGCCGTGGAGTTCGGCCGTGTGATCGGCGTGGTGTCGCTGACCCGGCTCGATTGGGAGCTGCGCAGAGGCTGTGTTGATTATCTCATCCTCGATCCCAAGTGGCGCGGCGGCAAACTGGGGCGGCGCATTGTGGAGCAGCTCTGCAAGCGCGCGGAGGAGGAATACGGCTTCCGGATGCTCAGCCTGACCGTGCTGGGGGAAAATGCTCCGGCAATTGCGTGCTTCATCAAGAGCGGCTTTGTTGAGACGCTGCGTCGGCAGAATGTGATGCGCGGCGGCGATGAGCAGCCCTATACCCGCATCACGATGATGCGCACGGCGAAAGAAAAAGAGTAAAACAAAAGGACTTCCACTCGGAAGTCCTTTTTGTGTGCCCTCAAAGGGTGAAGAGCCATGCGCCCAGCGCGATCTGGATCAGCGCAAAGAGCGGGAAGAACACGCGGAAATACCAGTGCTTCGTCTTGTGATGGAATTTGAACATGCCGATCGTGCCGCCGATGCCGCCAAAGAGGATCGAGAGCAAAAAGAGATGCTTTTCCGGAATGCGGCGCTGATGCGTCTGCGCCAGGCGCTTGTCTGCGCCCATGGCGACAAAGGCGGCGGCGCTCATCACCGCGCAGAGGATAAAATAAATAAGAAAGGGAAGATTCATTTCAGTTGAATTCATAGCGAATAACTCCTTTTCTTTTGGATGGAAACGCGTTATAATATAAATGTAAATGCTTACAACGAAAGGGGCATGAACGTATGACGCAGTTGGGTGCGCAGATGTTTACCGTCCGTGAGTTCACGAAGGATACTGAGGGATTGCTGGAAACCTTCCGCAAGCTCCGTGCGATTGGCTATGAGGCAGTGCAGGTTTCTGCTATCGGCGCGGGCATCCCGGTACAGGATGTGGCCGAGGGATTGAAAGAAAACGGATTGACCTGTGCGGCGACGCACATCAGCTTTGATGATTGCAAGAGAGATCTGGATGCAGTCATCGCCAAGCACAAGGCTTGGGGCTGCGAATACGTTGGCGTGGGCATGATGCCCGAAGAATACCGCGCGGACGCAGCAGGGCTGGAGCGCTTTGCGCGCGAGGCCTCCGACGTGGCGGATGAGCTGGCCAAGGCGGGACTCAAGTTCGTCTATCACAACCATAACTTTGAATTCCGCAAGTTCGACGGGAAGGTTGGCATGGACATCCTCTTTGACAATTCCTCCCGCAACTTCCAGTTTGAGATCGACACCTTCTGGGTGCAGAAGGGCGGCGCGGACGTGCGCGCGTGGATCGACAAGGTGCGCGGCCGCATGGACGTGGTGCACTTCAAAGACATGGCGCTGAACGACAAGGCCGAGCAGATCATGGCGGAAATTGGTCAGGGCAACCTGAACTGGGACGGCATCATCGCGGGCTGCCGCGATATCGGCGTGAAGTGGTATCTGGTCGAGCAGGACGACTGCCACGGCCGCGATCCCTTCGAGAGCCTGAAGATGAGCTACGAGTATCTCACCGCAAAGGGCGTAAAGTAAATTCAATTCATAGAAAGACGGACAGCCGACGGGCCTGCCCGTCTTTTTTGCTTTGTGCAGGAAAAAACGGGGGAGAGGGCCCCACGCGG
>CAJJNQ010000049.1 GCA_905193155.1 uncultured Christensenella sp. | reverse complement strand
CACCCCATTCGTTAGTAGTATACCATACTGTCTAACAAATGGGGTGCGGTTCATAAGCTGATTTTCAAGAGTCACAAACAGAAAGCGGAAACGGAAGAATGAGGGCGCTGTTTGGGAAATCTGCGGCGGCGAGACGCCGGCGGGCTGCCTGATGATCGATCGGGATCATCGGCAGGAAGGTTATGAATGGGCGGCTTTTGCCCAAAGCCCTTCGGGTGCTCTCTCTGAATGACGCTTCCTCCCTGGAGGGCGAAGAGGAGAGCGTACGATTCACTTGATCTTGATCGAAAAGCCCCGTCTGCCTGCCGAATTGATTCGGACGGGCGGACGGGGCTTTTTTGCGCGTGGACGGAGGTTATTCGCCCAGCATGCGGCGCAGCCGTTCCTCGGTGGCGTCGTCCACCAGCGCGGTCAGGCGCGTGCCCTCGGCGGTGTAATCCTCGGATTGCACGGAGCCGTATTTGTGCAGGAAGGAAACCGCGTCGCCGCGGGTATAGGGAATTTCAATTTCGATGAGATGGTGCGCCGCGTGCAGCTTGCTCTCAATGGCCCGCAGCAGCTCCGGCACGCCTTGACCTTCTTTGGCAGAGAAGAGCACCACGTCCTCGCGGTCGGAGCGCACTTCCGGCCGCAGGTCGCACTTGTTGTAGACGTGCAGCGTGGGTTTGTCGCCCGCGCCCAGATCGGAGAGCACCTGCTGCACCACCTGTTGCTGCTCGGCAAAGTTTTCGTCCGAAACATCCTGCACGATGAGCAGAAGATCGGCATGCAGCGCCTCTTCCAGTGTGGAGCGGAAGGCGGAAACCAGATCGTGCGGCAGCTTGCTGATGAAGCCGACGGTATCGACCAGCAGGCAGTCCGTGCCGCCCGGCAGCGTGATGCGCCGCGTGATGGGATCCAGGGTCGCAAAGAGCTTGTCCTCTGCCAGCACGTCTGCACCGGAGAGCAGGTTCAGCAGGGAGGATTTGCCCGCGTTGGTGTAGCCCACAATCGCGCAGACCGGTACCTCCCGGCGCTCACGCAGCTCCCGGCGCTGGTCGCGGTGGCGCTTCACCTCGTCCAATTCGCGGGAGATTTCCGTGATGCGGCGGCGGATGCGGCGGCGATCCACTTCCAGCTTGGTTTCGCCCGGCCCGCGCGTGCCGATGCCGCCGCCCAGACGGGACATCACCACACCCAGGCCCGACAGCCGCGGCAGCTGGTACTTCATCTGCGCCAGCTCGACTTGCAGCTTGCCCTCGCGCGAAGAGGCGCGCATGGCGAAAATATCCAGAATCAGCGCCGTGCGGTCCACCACGCGGCAGCCGACGATTTGCTCCAGATTGCGCACCTGCGCGCCCGTCAATTCGTCGTCCACGATCAGCAGATCGACATCCGCGCTCTGCACCATCAGGGAGATATCCCGCGCTTTGCCCGCGCCGATGTAGGTGCCGGAGTCCATCCGCGCGCGGTTCTGGTGCAGCCGAGCCACCACCTTTGCGCCTGCGGTATCGGCCAGGCGCTCCAGCTCCAGCAGAGAGGGCGCGTCGTCCGTGTCGGCGATGCCGATGACGATGGCGCGCTCCGTTTTGCGCGGTTCCGGGGGCAGCGCGTCGGCAATGCGGCGGTCCGCGTCGTCAATCTGGCGCATCAGTCCGCCCTGCGGCAGATGCGAAGGAGAGAGCGGCTTGGTCAGCAGGAGCTTATACTGCCCCTCGCTGTCCGGCTCGTCCAGAAATGCGGCGGAGACCGAAACCGCCCGGCCTTCTGCGTCCACGCCGATGGCCGCCATCGCATCCAATTTCAAGCGCTGTAAGGATTGCAGGTCCACGCCGGAGAGCGTGCTGTTTCCGCCGGGGTGCGTGTGGATGCAGCGCACGCCGCACAACCGCGTCAGCGAACGTCGGTTGTTGACGCTCGGCAGACCGACGGTCTGGCTGTCGCCGACGGAAATATCCAATATGCTGCCGCTGCGCGAGAGATAGACCGAGATTTCCCGCCCCAGCAGCCCGGTGTATTTGGACATGGCAAACATCAATGCTTCAGGAAGGAAGGTGTCCCGGTCACACTCCATCTCCTGCATGGTTTCCATCTGCGCAAGCAGAGATTGGCGAATGCCCTGCGTATTGCCGTTGATCATGCTTCATCCTCCGTAAAGGCTCAATCTTTTTTTATTATACACGAAAGCGCACGCTCAAAAAAGCGTGCGCCATGAAGTTTTTCTGAAAAAGGGCTGCTTTTACCGTCCGTTGCCCGTGACGTTGACCCAGGCCAGCGTCAGCAGCGCGCCGGTCTGTGTATCGGTCACGGCCATCAGGAAGGGATGATCGAATTCCAGATCAATATTCTCTTCCGAAGGCTCTGCGGTTTGCAGCGCGGGCTGTGCGTCGGCGTTCAGGCCGTTTTCCGAAAGGGTGAGACTGCAAACGGAGAACACGTCGTTGATGGGCGTGGGCAGCACCAGATCGGGATTGAGCATGCCGGAGAAATCCACCGTCTGCGCGCGCAGCGCTTTTTCCAGACCCATGGAGCTGAGCGCTTCCAGATAGGAATCGCCGCAGGAGAGCGTGAACTTCGGCACATGGAGCGCCACAGACTGGGGGGAGACCGCCTCGGGCGAGAGCCAGGCGTCCGCATATTGCGGCAGTGCTTCGGCAAAGGCGCTTTCGCCGCCCTCGCGGGGCAGGATGAACTTGAGCTGCATCTTGCCTTCGGCAAGGGGCAGGCTCACCATCTGCATGTATTCGTCCTCGGCATAATCTGCTTCAAAATCGCCTGCCATCATCGGGACGGAGATCAGGCCGGTCGTGCCCTCGAAAGTACCGGCCTGCGTGCGCGCGGGGTCGAAGGGAAGATCGAATGCGGCGCTGAGCTGGAACGCAGAGATCAAATACAGCGTATCTGCCGCCACCGTCGAATCGAGCAGGGTGGAAACCTTGCCGTTGGTGACGAGCTCGGCGCAGGCGTTGACGGATTGATAGGTCGCCGGGTCGGAATAATCCTGCGAATAGGTGCCGATGCGCAGCGGCGCGGTGATCTGGTCAATATAGTTTTCCACAAAGCCTACGCGGCGGGACAGATGCAGGCTGTCGCCCAGCGTAAACGCATTGCTGTCCTGCGCAGAGATCAGATAGGTCAGGGCTTGAACCACATCGCCCGGCTCGGTCTGGTAACCCATCAGCAGGCGCATTTCCTCTTCGGTGTCGCCCTTGGCCCCGGCGTAGAGCGCCGCCATCACGGCGTTGAGCGCCAGGGGAGAGAACGCGGAGTTCTGTTCGGTATTGGCATTCATCAGGTTCTGCATCAGCAGCACGGAGAAGTTTTCGGTCTGCATCAGCACATCAGACAGCAGCGCCTGATCGACGCTGCCGGTTTCTGCCGTGGGCGCAGGCTCCGCGCTTTCATCCGGCACGGCGACGGTTTCCGCAGAAGGCGCGGGCGTGGCCTCCGCCTCGGCGGAAGGGGAAACGACAGGCTGCGCCGCCGGGGCACAGGCCGTGACGGTCAGCAGAGCCAGGCAAAGCAATACCAGTAAAATCTTTCGGAACATAACAGCCTCCCCATTTTAGTTGGCGATCGGTATGATTTTCGGCAGTCCGCGGAAAAAGGCGGACTGATGAACAGACGATTTGGCATAGAAAAAGGTTGCGCTTCAGGCTTTAATTCAGCTCGTCCATTGTCAAGCTGAACGACGGCAGGAATTCAGCGAGGAACGCCTGTACCTCCGGCAGATCGTAGCCGTCGATCTCGCGGCGGATGCTGTCGGCCGCTTTGGAGAACTCCCGGTTGCCCGCGTTCAGCTCCTCGATGCACTTGATGTAGGCGGAAAGCTTATCCGCCGCCTTGACGCGCCGCCATTCCGGGTCGCGCTCCGGGTCGAGCAGCAGAGGGGCATAGGCGGGACGAAGGTCGTCCGGCAGCATCGAGTGCAGCTTGTCGGCGGCGATTCCCTCGATTTCCTTGTAGGCGGAGCGGATGCCGGGGTTGAAATACTTGATCGGCGTGGCCATATCCCCGGTGATGACCTCCGGGGCCTCGTGATAGACCGCCAGCGCCATCGCGCGCTCCGGGTTCGCGCCGCCGCCGAAGCGCTCGTTGCGCAGCACTGCCAGCGCGTGCGCAATCATGGCGACTTGCAGGGAGTGCTGGGCGATGTCCTCCTGCCAGGTGTTGCGCATCAGCGCCCAGCGCTTGATGTGCTTCATCCGGGACATATAGGCAAAAAAATGGTACAACATAGAACGAATGCGCCTCCCCAAAGAGCGCCGCCCGTCCGTCAAAACGCATACTTGACAAACGGCGGCGCACGGTTTATCATAAGGGTCGAAAAAGCTGGGGGAGCCCTTGGGCTGAGAGAAGCGAAGCTTTAACCCTTTGAACCTGTGTAGTTAATCCTACCGTAGGGAAGCGCATAAGTCAAGGCGTGTATGTTTCCAATGTGTAACATCTGCGTCGGGACAACGCATCCCGTGTTCATATGGCTGAGCACGGTTTTTTTATGCCCGAAAGGAGAGCTCTTTCCACTATAAGAGAGGAGAGTCGCTTCTTATGCAAATTTTTGAGAAACTGACCGAGATCCCGATGAATACCTGGATCGCGCTGGCCGCGATTGTGATCTTCGGCGTGGTGCTGCTGGCGGTCGGCCGCCGCGTCAAGTGGAACGCCAAGATGCTGGCCTGCGGCGCGCTGTGCATCGCGATGAGCTTCGTGCTGTCCTATATCCGCCTGCTGCACATGCCGCAGGGCGGTTCCATCACTCCGGCGTCCATGCTGCCGGTGATGATGTTCGCCTTCGCCTTCGGCTTCGGTCCCGGTTTGGTGTGTGCGGTGGCCTACGGCGTGCTCCAGATGTTCCAGGATATGTATATCGTCGGCTGGGTGCAGGCGATGCTGGACTATCTGCTGGCCTACGGTGCGCTGGCGGTGGTCGGCCTGTTCCGCAAGTGGAAGAGCCCGCTGAATTTCTCCATCGGCGTGATTGTGGCGGGGCTTCTGCGCATCACCTTCCATGTCATTTCCGGCGTGGTCTACTTTGCGGATTATGCGCCCGAGGGCATGAGCCCGCTGGCCTATTCGCTGGGCTATAACCTCACCAGCGCTGGCGTGGATTCGCTCATCTGCGCCGTGATCGGCTTCATCCCCGGCGTGCGCAAGTTCACGCTGAAGATGGCGGAGCGCAGAGCGTAAACGGCTTTCTGCAATCAACAATCCCGTTCTTCCTGAATAAGGAAGGGCGGGATTTTGCGTTTACAGCTCTTTTTCGGTAAAGACGATGGATTTGCCGTGCGAACCGATCTTTTCAGCAGAGATTCAACACGCGGGATTTTCCGTATGCGCGGTTCAGCACCCCTCTCGGCATTCCAATGAAGTCCGTTTCCGAAGCGGTCAAGGTTTCGGTAGATGTTTCGCATCTTCAAATCAAAGGGAGAAAAGCTGGAGAGCGAACCATATTTTCCGGTGAATCGCGTCAATGGCCGCACGGTTTTCCGGCTTGGGAGAAACCAAGATGGTTCCGATGAGTGGTCACTCCGTTATGGACGGCTGTTCATTGCTTTTTATGAGAATACAGCCGGAAAAAGGCGTAAAGCAGGGGAATTCGCGGTTGCCCGCAGGGACGGATTCATGCTATAATACACTGTTGACGTATGCGCAAAAGCAGCGCAGCGGGAAGGGCGGTGAAAACATGGACATACAGGAAGTCAGGCGGCTCAACGGATTGCAGCTGGCCTATATCGGGGATACGATCTACGACCTGTTTGTGCGCACGGAAATACTCGCCCATCATGACGAGAGCGTGAACCGGCTGCACCGCCGCGCCGTAGAGCGCGTCAACGCGGGCGCGCAGGCAAGGGCTTTCGACCGCATCGAATCACTGCTGACGGAAGAGGAAGCGGACGTCGCCCGCCGGGCGCGCAATGCGCACTCCCACCCGCCCAAGAATCAAAACCCCGGGGATTACAGCCGCGCGACCGCGCTGGAGGCCCTTTGCGGATATCTCTATCTCGCCGGCCGCATGGAGCGGCTGGAGGAATTGCTGAACATCATATTGCAGGAAGAAGAGGAAAACCATGGCTGAACAGAAATTGCACGTTACCCTGATCGCACATACCCCTGAACCGGAAAAGGTCATCGCCATGGCGTCCCGCACCTGCTATTCGCCGCTGGATCTGGCCGGTTTGAAGGACAAGGCGGAAACCGCCAATAACGCCGCCTATATCCGCCGGGTGCTGGCCAGCGGACACACCTCGGTGATCGAGCACGCCTCCTTTACCTTCGGCATCGAGGGGGTGTCGCGCACGCTGCTGGCGCAGATCACCCGCCACCGCATGGCGAGCTTTTCGGTGCAGAGCCAGCGCTATGTGTCCAACGCGGGGCAGGAGGTTTTCGACTTTGTGATGCCGCCGCGCATCCGCGCGCTGGG
Organism: uncultured Christensenella sp.; assembly: GCA_905193155.1. Classification (GTDB taxonomy): domain Bacteria; phylum Bacillota; class Clostridia; order Christensenellales; family UBA1750; genus Spyradocola. Next base: position 11,511 of record CAJJNQ010000049.1, on the reverse strand, counting down.
GCCGGAAGCCGAAGAGAAGTTTTTGAGCCAGATGAAGACCATGCAGGGTTGGTATGACGAATGGTCGGAACTGCTGGGCGAAGGAAGCGCGGAGGACGCGCGCTTTGTGCTGCCCGGCGCGGCTGCTACGCGCATGACCATGACCATGAACGCGCGCGAGCTGCTGCACTTTTTCTCGCTGCGGATGTGCAACCGTGCGCAGTGGGAAATTCGCGAGCTGGCCTGGCAGATGTATGCGCTGGTCTATCCGCTCGCGCCTTCGGTGTTTGAAAATGCCGGGCCGGGTTGTGCGCACGGCGCGTGTCCCGAAGGCAAGAGAAGCTGCGGCAAGGCCGATGAGGTGCGCCGCCGTCTGGAAGAGGTGAAAAAACAGTGAGCAATACCGGCTTTTACGGAAAGAATAGAAAGCGCCCCGCTCCCGCACAGAAGAATTTTGCAACGGAGAATGCCGCCGCAGCGGAAGAGAATACCGCGCCGGAAAACCTGGTCGTCGGACGCAACGCCGTGCGCGAAGTGCTCCGGGCGGGAAGAGATATTGAAAAGCTGATGGTCGCCAAGGGGGACACCAGCGGCTCCATGCGCGAACTGGTTGCACTGGCGAAGGAGAAAAACGTCATCGTCCACGAGGTGGACCGACGTAAGCTCGACGAGCTGGCGCCGAACCATCAGGGGATCGCGGCGTTCGTCTCCATGTATCAGTATGCGGCGGTGAAGGAGATACTGGATCTTGCGGCGGAACGGGGCGAATCACCCTTTGTGGTGGTGCTGGACGGCATCACCGATCCGCATAACCTGGGCGCAATTGTCCGCACGGCGGACTTGATGGGCGCGCACGGCGTGATCATCCCTGAGCGCCGCGCCGTGGGGCTGACTCCGGCGGCAATGAAGGCGGCGGCGGGCGCGCTGGAGTGGGTCAAGGTCGCGCGCGTGACCAACATCACCCGCACGCTGGAAGAGCTGAAAAAGCAGAATATCTGGACCTATGCTTCCGATATGAACGGCGAAAGCCTTTATAACGTCAATTTCTCCGGCGGCTGCGCGCTGGTCATCGGCGCGGAGGGGCAGGGCGTATCCCGCCTGGTGCGGGAAACCTGCGATACCGTGGTGTCGATCCCGATGAAGGGGCATATTGATTCCCTCAACGCCTCGGTTGCCGCGGGCATCCTGATGGCGGAAGTCGCCCGGCACAGGGGTTGAGATCATGCTGTACCTGGTGGACGGCTATAACATGATCGGCGCGTGGCCGGAATTCAAAAGCTGCGCCGATTTCTCCCAGTGCCGTGAGCTGCTCACGGCGATGCTGGCAGATTTTGCCGGCTTTACCGGCGATGAAGTGATGCTGGTATTCGACGGTTACAAGGGCGACAAGATGAAGACCACGATCGAGCGCGTTTCGGGCATTGACGTGGTGTTTACCAAACGGAGCGAGACGGCGGATCACTTCATCGAGCGAACGGTGGATGAGCGCATGGAGAATCTGCCGCGCTTTTCCCAGGCGGCCATCCGTGTGGCGACCTCCGATGCGACGGAGCAGAACGTCATCTTTACCCGCGGCGCGGTGCGCATTCCGGCCAAGGAAATGCGCGCCATTGTGCGCAGCGCGAAGGGCGTGCAGGCGGGGCACCATCGCCCGAAGGGCGGACCCCGTGCAGAAACCATCGAAAACCGCCTGCCCGAGGATGTCCGGCGCAGATTGGAAGAAATGCGCAGAGAAGAGCCATAAGGGCGCAAGGGGCAACCCCTCGGGCGCTGCGCGCCAGCTCCCCCCTTCGCACCGTAACGTCCCTTCGGGACATTCCGGTGTTGCGCATGGCTTATTGGGATAAGAGAGCACACCGTGCTCTCTTATCCCAAACACTCATGCTTCAGGTTCGCTTCGCTCACCCTACGGGTACAGGGAAGCCAAAGGACGGCGCAGCGAATGCTGAAAGAATAAAGACAAGGGAAAGGACGGTGAAGGACGGAATGCCGGAAAACGAGCAGGGAAAGGAATGCTATGCAGACAAGACGGATGAAGAGATTGCGCTGCTGGCCCGCGACGGCGACGATCAGGCGCAGGAAGTGCTGCTCAACAAATATAAGAACTTTGTGCGGTCCAAGGCGCGGTCGTATTTTCTGATCGGCGCGGACCATGAGGACATCGTGCAGGAAGGCATGATCGGCCTGTTCAAGGCGATTCGGGATTTCCGACCGGATAAGCTGTCCTCCTTCCGGGCATTTGCGGAATTGTGCGTCACCCGGCAGATCATCACCGCCATCAAGACCGCCACCCGGCAGAAGCACATCCCGCTCAATTCCTATGTCTCCCTCAACCGCCCGATCTACGACGAGGAGTCCGATCGAACGCTGATGGACGTGCTCTCCGAGGTGCAGATGGCCGGGCCGGAAGAGCTGCTGATCTCGCAGGAGGATTATTCCAGTGTGGAAAACCGCATCTCCGAGGTGCTGTCCGATCTGGAGATGGAGGTGCTGACCTCCTATCTGGAGGGCAAGAGCTATCAGGAGATTGCGCACGATCTGAACCGCCATGTCAAATCCATCGACAACGCCTTGCAGCGCGTCAAGCGCAAGCTGGAAAAATCACTGGATATCCATCCGGATCCGGAAGAGTGAAGCCATGAAGAAACTGATCTTTGTCACCGGAAACGCGGGCAAGCTCTCCGAAGCGCAGGCGCTGATGCCGGGCGCGGAAGTGCGCGGCGTGCCGATGGATTTCGACGAGCCGCGGTCGAACGACCTGACTTATATCGCCCGCAAAAAAGCGGAACAGGCTAAGAAATGGATTGAATCGCCTTTTTTCGTGCAAGACGCGGGATTTTATATCCCGACGCTGAACGGCTTTCCCGGCAGCTATGTCAATTTTGCGCTCAAAACCATCGGTGTGGAGGGAATCCTCAAGCTGATGGAGGGGAAAGAGGACAGAAGCTGTGCGTTCCGCCAGTGCCTGGTCTATTGGGACGGGCAGAAAGAAAGCATCTTTACCTGCGAAAATCCGGGGCGGATCGCTGAAGCATACGCCGGACGCGATCACTCGGAGCAATGGAGCGGGCTTTGGCATATTTTTATCCCCGAAGGCGGCGATCGGACGCTTTCGGAATACACGGACGAAATGCTGCGGCAGCGGAGAAAAAACGGCAGCGGCACGATTTTGCAGTTGGCACGTTTCCTGAAGGTAGAGGAATAGAGGAAAATCAATGAAGAGAGAAGACATGATCCGCAATTTCTGCATCATTGCGCACATCGACCACGGTAAATCCACCCTGGCCGACCGCCTGATTGAAAAGACGGGCGTGATGAGTCTGCGCGAGATGAGCGACCAGGTGCTCGACACCATGGATTTGGAGCGTGAGCGCGGCATCACCATCAAGGCGCAGGCCGTGCGCATGCCTTATAAGGCCAAGGACGGCAATACCTACATCCTGAACCTGATCGACACCCCAGGCCATGTGGACTTTTCCTACGAAGTGTCCCGCGCGCTGGCGGCCTGCGATGGCGCGATCCTGGTGGTGGACGCCTCCCAGGGCATTGAGGCGCAAACGCTGGCCAACGTCTATCTGGCTCTGGAACACGATCTGGAGATCATTCCCGTCATCAATAAGATCGACCTGCCCAGCGCCCAGCCGGAGTTTGTCAAAAAGGAGATCGAGGACGTCATCGGCCTGGATACCTCTGAGGCGCCGATGGTTTCGGCCAAGACCGGCCTGAACGTCGAGGATGTGCTCGAAGCGGTGGTCAAGGTGATTCCGCCGCCTCACGGCAACGAAAACGCCCCGCTGCGCGCGCTGATTTTCGACAGTGTGTACGATAACTACAAGGGTGCGCTGTCCTTTGTGCGCATCATGGACGGCAGCGTCAAGGTGGGCGACCGCATCCGTATGATGTCCTCCGGCGTGGAGTTTGACGTGACCGAGGTAGGCTATTTCCGCCCCGGCCAGCTGATGCCGGTCAACGAACTGCTCACCGGCGAGGTCGGCTACATCGGCGCTTCCATTAAAGAGGTAGCCGATACCCGCGTGGGCGACACCATCACCAACGCCAACGATCCCGCTGCCGAGATGCTGCCCGGCTATAAGCAGGTGCAGCCGATGGTGTTCTGCGGCATTTACCCTGCGGACGGTTCGGATTACGAAAACCTGCACGATGCGTTGGAAAAGCTCAAGCTCAACGATGCGTCGCTCTCCTTTGAGCCGGAAACCTCCGTGGCGCTGGGCTTTGGCTTCCGTGCCGGCTTCCTCGGCCTTCTGCACATGGAGGTCATTCAGGAGCGCCTGGAGCGTGAGTTCGACCTGGATCTGATCACCACCGCGCCCTCTGTCGTCTATCACGTCGTCAAACACGACGGAACTGAACTCTACATCGATAACCCCACCAACCTGCCTGATCCGGCGGACATCGAATACATGGAAGAACCGATGGTTTCGGCGCAGATCTTCTCGCCTTCGGAATACGTCGGCACCATCATGGAGCTGTGCCAGCAGAAGCGCGGCGTGTACATCGATATGAAGTACATTGAGGCCGGGCGCGTGCAGATCCATTACGAGATGCCGCTCAACGAGATCATCTACGACTTTTTTGACGCGCTGAAATCGCGCACCCGCGGCTATGCGTCCTTCGATTACGAGCTCAACGGCTATGCCCGCAGCGAATTGGTGAAGCTGGATATCCTGCTCAACGGCGAAATCTGCGATGCGCTGTCCATCATCGTGCATAAGGACCGTGCCTATGCCAGAGGCCGCGCCATTGCCGAAAAGCTCAAGGACGTCATTCCGCGCCAGCTGTTCGAGATTCCGATCCAGGCGGCGGTGGGCGGCAAGATCATTGCCCGCGAGACCGTCAAGGCCATGCGCAAGGACGTGCTGGCCAAGTGCTACGGCGGCGACATCAGCCGCAAAAAGAAGCTGCTGGAAAAGCAGAAGGAAGGCAAAAAGCGCATGCGCACGCTGGGCAGCGTAGAACTGCCGAGCGAGGCGTTCATCGCGGTGCTCAAAGCGGACTAAAATCAAAAAAGCGCCCTGAGGCATGGCTTCGGGCGCTTTTTTTGAAGCGGAGGAAAGAATATGAGCCTGATGCTCTATCTGCACATTCCCTTTTGCGTGCGCAAATGCGCCTATTGCGACTTTGTGTCCTATGCGGGGTGCGAGGCGGCGATGCCGCGCTATGTGGATGCGTTGATTGCGGAGATGGATCGCCGGCCGTCGCGGGAGCGCGTCAGTTCGGTATTCTTCGGCGGGGGAACGCCGTCTCTGCTGTCGGCGGGGGAGCTTTCCCGTCTGCTGCGCGCCATCCGGGAGCGGTATGACCTGACGGAACATTGCGAGATCAGCTCGGAAGCCAATCCCGGCACCGTCACGCCGCAATGGTTGGATGCGGCGGCGGAGGGCGGTGTGAACCGGCTCAGCGTCGGGGTGCAGACCGTGCAGCCGGAGCTGCTGAAAAAAATCGGGCGGATTCATGATTTTGCGCAGGCGGAGCAGACCTTTGAAATGGCGCGCGCGGCGGGGATACGGAATCTGTCGGCAGATTTGATGTATGCGCTGCCGGGGCAGACGGTGGAGATGTGGGAGCAGTCGCTGCGGGAGGTGATGGCGCTGAACCCGTGGCACCTCTCCTGCTATGCACTGACGGTGGCGGAGGGCACGCCCTTCGGCAATCTGGATGAACAGGGGAAGCTGCCCCGCCCAAGCGAGGAGGAAGAGCTGGCGATGCAGGAGAGCACGGTGCAGATTCTGAAAGCGCACGGGCTCTACCGTTACGAGGTTTCCAATTATGCCAAGCCGGGCTGCGCCTGCCGGCACAACGTCGGGTATTGGACACGGCGGGACTATATCGGACTGGGCTGCGCGGCGCATTCGCTGGAAGGCAATCTGCGCCGGGCGAATGTTGCCGGGTTGGAAGAATATATGAAGGGCGCGCCGTTTGTATCGGAAGAAAGACTGACGCGGCAGGATGCGGAGTTTGAAGAGCTGATGCTGGGCCTGCGGATGGTGGAGGGTGTGACACTGTCGCCGGGCGCGTGGAAGCGTTTCCGTGAAGGAATCGAACGCTTTTGCACACAAGGGTTGATGTGCGAAAGTGAGCGCCGGGTATGGCTGACGCCGCGCGGCATGGACGTGATGAACGCGATATTGGAAGAGCTGATGCCGGAGTGAGGCGGGGAGAAACGGGGAAGAAGCGGGGGGCCGGACGGGCCCCCCGCACCCCCCCTCTTCGCACTCGGCCGGGTCGGAGCACAAACCGGCAGGGCACGCCGCGTGCTCAGCGAAGCTGAGCCTGCGGTGCGCGTTCCGCGCACCGCAGCCGCCGTTTCGGCGGACGCGGGGTGCCCTGCCTCCGGGGTGCGCTGCAACATCGATAGAGGAACCCCCGTCGCCCTTTCGATTGTAGAACGGCGCTTCTTCGTATAAAAGGGGGAGAAATCAGGCAAACTGAGAAACGGCAAAGGGCTGCAAAAAAATTCGTAAGTTTTTTTCCATAAACGTATTGACAAGTTTTGCGGTTGGCGCTATACTAGCATCATAAGTTAGCACTCGACTAATGAGAGTGCTAACAGGAAGCCCGAAAGGCAGAAAGGAGTCGGATGGAGCATGGATCTGGACGAAAGGAAGTATAAAATCCTTCAGGCCATTATCGATGACTACATCACAACGGCTATGCCCGTCGGCTCCCGCACGATCTCCCGCAAGCAGGGCATGGGTCTTTCCTCGGCGACCATCCGCAATGAGATGAGCGACCTGGAAGAACTGGGGTATCTGGCATCGCCGCATACCTCGGCAGGGCGCATCCCTTCCTACCGCGCTTATCGGTTGTATGTCGATCAGATCATGCGTGTAGGTTCGCTCCCGCCGACGGAGTATTCACTTCTACGGAAGCTGTTCTCCCGCCGGATGGGGCAGATGGAGGACGTGCTGACATCGGCCACGCAGGCGCTGTCGGAGCTGACGGATTATACGTCGGTGATGATCGCGCCGCAGATGCGCAACTTAAAGCGCATCCAGCTGGTGCCGCTGACCGACACCACCGCCTTGATGGTCACCGTCACGGCGGAGGGCGTCCACAAGGATTCCGTCATTCGCATTCCCGCGGGCGTAACGCCCGATCACCTCTATGCCATCAGCAATATGCTCACCGAGAAGCTCGGCGGCCGCGATGCGGCGCAGATTCCCGCCGTGATGCAGGAAATGTGCAGCGAGATGACAGGGCAGAAAGAACTGTTTGCGCAGCTGATCGATCAGCTGCAAAGGCAGATGCAGCCCGATCCCAAATCGGTTCACGTGGCCGGCGCCGCGCGAATGCTTTCCCATCCGGAATACAGCGATGTGGAGCGTGCGCGCAGTCTGCTGTCCACGCTGGAGACGCAGGATAAGCTGGCAAAGCTGCTGACGCAGCGCTCTGGCGTCGAGTTTTCCGTGGCCATCGGCCCGGAGCTTTCCGACGCGGGCATCTCCGATTGTTCTCTGGTCACGGTTTCCTACCGCGTCGGCGGAGGCGTGGGAACGATGGGCATCCTGGGGCCGACCCGGATGCAGTATTCCCGCGTGATCGCCGTGCTGGAAGCCATGAAAAAAGTGATGAATGAGGCGCTGATTCCTCAGAAAGGATCGGCGGATCAGCAGAAAGAGGAGAAAAATGAAGGATAAAGATAATAAGAAGAAAAACGCGCCCGAGGCGGCGCAGCCCGAACAGGCAGCCGCCGAAAAGCAGGCTGATGAAAATCAGGCGGCCGGACAGGAAAAGAGCGAAGACAGCGTCACCGTCACCCGTGCGAAGCTGGAAGAGCTCAACGCCTTCGTCAAATCGGCAGAGGCCAAGCGCGACGAATACCTTTCCATGGCGCAGCGCGTGCAGGCGGATTTCGATAACTACCGCAAGCGCAACGCCTCCCTGCGCACCGAGGTCGCAGACGACACTGTGCGCGAAACGATCAAGGAGATTCTCCCCTCGCTGGATAACCTCGAGCGCGCGCTGGACGCCGCAAAGAAGGCCGGCGAGGAGGGCAGCCTGCTCAAGGGCGTGGAGATGACCCTCCGCGGCTTTGAGGAAGCGCTCAATAAAATGGGCCTGGAGCGCGTGGAAGCCGCGCCCGGCACGGTGTTTGATCCTGAAAAGCACAACGCTGTGATGATGACGGAGGCCGACGAGGAACACCCCGAAGGCACCATCGTCGAATGCTTCCAGACCGGCTTTGCCGTTAAGGGCAAGGTTGTCCGCTATGCGATGGTTCGCGTGGCAAACTAAAAATCCAACTTAAAGTAAACAATCCAGTTTTATGGTTTTGAAGGAGGCTTCTTTATGAGCAAGATTATCGGTATTGACCTTGGTACGACCAACTCCTGTGTCGCCGTTATGGAAGGCGGCGAACCCGTTGTCATTACCAACCCCGAAGGCGCGCGCACCACGCCGTCCGTTGTGGCCTTCGCCAAGAATGGCGAGCGCATGGTCGGTCAGATTGCTAAGCGTCAGGCGGTTGTCAACCCCGACCGCACCATTATTTCCATCAAGCGTAAGATGGGCACCAATGAAAAAGTAACCATCGACGGCAAGTCCTATACGCCGCCCGAAATCTCCGCCATGATTCTTCAGAAGCTGAAGGCGGATGCGGAAGCTTATCTGGGTGAGCCGGTGACGCAGGCCGTCATCACCGTTCCCGCGTACTTCAACGACTCTCAGCGTCAGGCGACCAAGGATGCCGGCCGTATCGCCGGCCTGGAAGTCCTGCGTATCGTCAATGAGCCCACGGCCGCTTCTCTGGCCTACGGCATGGATAAGGAGGGCAGCCACAAGATCCTGGTCTACGACCTGGGCGGCGGTACCTTCGATGTCTCGATTCTGGATATCGGCGACGGCGTGTTCGAAGTGCTGTCCACCAACGGCAACACCCACTTGGGCGGCGATGACTTCGACCAGCGCATCATGGACTACCTGGTTGCGGAGTTCAAGCGCACCGAGGGCATTGACCTGTCCAAGGATCGTCAGGCCATGCAGCGCCTGAAGGATGCTGCGGAAAAGGCCAAGATTGAGCTGTCCGGCGTGATGAGCACCAACATCAATCAGCCCTTCATCACGATGGATGCCTCCGGCCCCAAGCATTTGGACATCACCCTGACCCGCGCAAAGTTCAATGAACTGACCGCTGATCTGGTGGAAGATACCATCAAGCCTCTGCGTCAGGCGCTGTCCGACGCGAGCCTGACCGCCAACGATATCGACAAGGTTATCTTGGTCGGCGGTTCCACCCGTATCCCCGCTGTGCAGGAAGCTGTCAAGGCGGCGACCGGCAAGGAGCCCTTCAAGGGCATCAACCCCGATGAGTGCGTCGCAGTCGGCGCGGCCATTCAGGCCGGCGTTCTGGGCGGCGAAGTCAAGGACGTTCTGTTGCTGGATGTCACGCCTCTGTCCCTGGGCATTGAGACCATGGGCGGCGTGTTCACCCGCCTGATTGACCGCAACACCACCATCCCCACGCATAAGAGCCAGGTGTTCTCCACCGCTGCGGACGGCCAGACGCAGGTCGAGGTCCACGTCCTGCAGGGCGAGCGTGAGATGGCTGCCTACAACAAGACGCTGGGCCGCTTCAACCTGACCGGTATTGCTCCCGCACCCCGCGGCGTGCCGCAGATCGAAGTCTCCTTCGATATCGATGCCAACGGCATTGTGCACGTTTCCGCAAAGGATCTGGGTACCGGCAACGAGCAGAAGATCACCATCACCGCTTCTTCCAACCTGTCCGAGGAGGACATCAAGAAGGCCGTCGCGGATGCGGAGAAGTACGCGGATGAGGATAAGAAGAACAAGGAGAAGGTCGAGACCGTCAACAATGCGGACTCTACCGCTTACCAGATCGAGAAGACGCTGAAGGATCTGGGCGATAAGGTCGATCCCGCCGACAAGGCCAAGGTCGAGGATGCTGTTGCAGAGCTGCGCAAGGCAAAGGACAGCGGCGATGTCGAGGCCATTAAGGCGCAGATGGAAAAGACCAACCAGGTTTCCTACGAAGTCTTCGGCAAGATCTATCAGCAGCAGGCGCCGCAGGACGGTCAGCCGGGTGCGGGCGCTACGAACCCCGGCCCTGACGCCAACGGCAACGTCGAGACCGATTACGAAGTGCACGACGACAAGTAAGAGCTCGAAACGGTAAAGAAGGGAATGGCGCGGAATGACTGCGTCATTCCTTTTCGGGTAAGGAGGAAACACCTTTGGCAAAACGCGATTATTACGAGGTGCTGGGCGTAGAGCGCGGTGCGTCGGATGCCGAGATCAAGAGCGCTTACCGCCGTTTGGCGAAGAAATACCACCCGGATCTGAACCCGGGCGATAAGGCGGCGGAGGAAGCGTTTAAGGAGGTCAACGAAGCATACGAGGTGCTTTCCGATGACCAGCGCAGAGCACGCTACGACCAGTTTGGCCATGAAGATCCCACTGCGGCGGGCGGCAACTACGGCAGCTATACGTCGTATACCGGCGGCGCGGGCGGATTTGAGGATATTTTTGAGAGCATCTTTGGCGGCGGTGGGTTCGGCGGCTTTGGCGGCAGTACCCGCCAGGCGCAGAACGGCCCCGTGCGCGGCAACGATCTTCGCTACAACCTGACCATCAGCTTTGAAGAAGCGGTGTTCGGCTGCAAGAAGGAGATCAACATTGCACGTGACGAGAACTGCGAACAGTGCGGCGGCACCGGCGCCAAGCCCGGCACGTCGCCCAAGACCTGCGATCAGTGCCACGGCACCGGCCAGGTGACGCGCATCCAGCAGACCATGTTAGGGTCGATGCGCACCGCTTCGCCCTGTCCCAAGTGCGGCGGAACGGGTCAGGTCATCCCGGATCCCTGCCCCAAGTGCGGCGGTAAGGGCACGGTGCGCCGTCAGCGCAGCATCACTGTGACGATCCCCGCGGGCATTGATAACGGCCAGGCGCTGACCCTGCGCGGCCAGGGCGAGCCCGGCAAGCGCGGCGGCGGCGCGGGCGATTTGTATGTCGCCATTTCCGTCAGGCCGCACCGCAAGTTCCGCAGAGACGGCGCGAACCTTTACAGTGAGATGAACATCAGCTTTGCGCAGGCGGCGCTGGGCGATGAGTTGACCATCGAAACCCTGCAGGAGCCCGTCAAGCAGACCATCACCGAAGGCACGCAGCCCGGGCAGGTGCTGCGCGTCAAGGGACAGGGCGTGCCGAGCCTGCGCAATCCGTCGCAGCGCGGCGATCTGTTTGTGACGCTGAACGTCGAGGTGCCTAAGCGCTTGAACGAGAAGCAGCGCATGGCGCTGCGCCTGTTCGACGATGCGATGGGCGGCAAGACCGCCGGAGCGAACCGCGGCGAAGGCTTTAAGAAATCCGTCAAGGAATTCTTCGATAAGTTCAAAGATTGATGCAGGAAAGTGAGAAAAGGTCCTGCCCGTATGGAAACATACGGGCAGGACCTTTTTGCTGTCTCCGACGGGGGACGCGGAGGAGGAGTACCTCCCCCTCCGCACCACTCCCACGAGCGCCCGTAGGGCGCTGACCCCGACAGGGACG
>CAJJNQ010000048.1 GCA_905193155.1 uncultured Christensenella sp. | reverse complement strand
CACCCCATTCGTTAGTAGTATACCATACTGTCTAACAAATGGGGTGCGGTTCATTGCGGGAGCCGATTTTCCTGTCAGCTATTCAACTTTTGATCCGAATCAACCGGCCAGGCCAGCGTTGAGCTCATCCAGGACGGGCTGCACGCGAGGCATCATGTCCGCAACGAACTTGTCCCACTCAGCCGCGGGATCGCAGTTCGGGTCGGCCAGGATCTGGATCATCTTTTCCTTCGCGTCGGAACCGAAGGTGCCGTACTTATCCTTATTCTCGCCGGAGAAGGTGGACATGGCGTAGTCAACCTTCTTAATGGTGGCCTTGCCTTCGCCCATCTTGTCCCAAACGATCTGCTTCAGATCTTCCTGATACTGAGCGGAAGCAGGGCTGCCGGAGGGAGCCAGAGAAGCGGAGTTGGACTCGTTGAACTCGAAGTTGGCGTACGGAGAGACATAGGACTGGGTCGCCTCGTCAAAGTCCCACAGAACCTCAACGTCTTCGGGGTTTTCGCCGGTAACCTTGTAGTCCACACCTTCGATGCCCAGCCAACGCAGGCGGATGCCCTCGGTGCTGTTCAGGAAGTTCCAGAACATCAGAGCACGGTCCATCTTCTCATCGGTGATCTTGTGGTTGAACGCGGTAACGCACCAGTAGTCTTCGGTCTGGGTCATGTACCATTTGCCGTCCATGCCGTAGACAACCGCGGGAGCCAGAGCGTCCTTGTTCTCGATGACGCCGGCACGCATCATATCGTCGGACCAGCTGTTCAGGGAGCCCGCCACGTTGTAAGCGGCAAACGCCTGACCGGCCTTGAACATATCATCGGATTCGGAACCGGTGAAGGAGATGTTGTCCTTGTAGATCAGGCCATCCTGATACATCTGATAGGTTTCCACAACGGCCTTCTTGTACTCCTCGGTCGCGGCGGGCCAGATGTACTTGCCGTCCACCTTGATGTAGGAGCAGGTCTCGTTGCCTTCCGCCGCGGGAGCGTTGAGGAAGGTCACAGCACCGTTCGGGAAGCCCCAGGTGGGCAGAACCATGGCCGCGTTGGACGCGCCGTTGTTGCCGGGATCCTGCGCAACGATCGCCGCCAGCAGCGCCTTCCACTCGTCCCAGGTGTACTCATTGTCTTCCTGATACAGGCCGACTTTCTGCGCCCAGTCCTTGCGGATGGTGAAGTAGGAGGTGTAGGCGTTGTCGATCTCGGGAGGATTGTTACGGGAAGCGGGCCAGCAGTACAGCTCGCCGTCCACCTTAAACGCCTTGACAGACTCGGAGGTCTGGAAGAAGTCGTTCAGGTTCTCGTACTTGGAGATCTTCTCCTCGGTGATGGGAGCAAACGCGCCCTGCTTCGCCCAGTCAAAATACTCGGTGGAGGAAGCGGCCTTCAGGTCCCAATAGATCAGGTCGGGAGCATCGTCGGTGGCGATCCAGGTGCGGATCTTTTCATTCCAGTCGCCCCAGGAAACCGGAACGTATTCGTAGGTCAGGTTGAACTTTTCCTTGACGAACTCATTGCGCGCATGGGTGCCGCACTTTTCGGCGTTGAGCACGTTCTGCGTCAGCGTGATGGGCGCAAGATCGGTCGTCTCAGCAGGCTGAGCCTCAGGAGATTCGTCACCGCCGACGGTCTCAGCAGCCTTGGTTTCCTCGGGAGCCTTGGTCGGATCCTGCGTAGCGGTCTGCTGCGAGCACGCGGCCAGCGACAGCACCATGATCAGCGCAAGAACCAGGGTCAACAACTTTTTCATGATTCTTCTCCTCCTTGTTGGAATTGGATAGAATACCTATTATACAACCCGTTTCAGCGACACGGGCGCATAACCGTTTTTTTGCTTATTCCTTGACCGCGCCCAGCGTCAGGCCGGAAAGGAAATAGCGCTGTAAGAAGGGATACAGGCACATGATGGGCGCCATGGCCACGATGATCGAGGACATCTTGATGGAGTCGCCCTGGATATCGGGCTTGGCCTGGCCGGGAATATTCTGGGTAGCCATCATGTTGACGTCATTGATGATGGTGCGCAGCACGTTCTGAAGCGGCCACTTCTGCACGGATTTGACGTACAGCATCGCCAGATACCACTCGTTCCAGCGCTCCACCGCGTAATAGAGGGTAAAGGTCGCCAGCAGCGGCAGGGACAGCGGCAGGATGACGCTCCAGAGGATGCGCAGGTCGGTCGCGCCGTCGATCTTGGCAGATTCCTCCAGCGCAGGCGGCAGGGACTTGAAGTAGTTGGAGATGATGAGCATGTACATGATGTTGATGCCGGTAGGCAAGATCATGGATGCAATGGTATCCATCAGCTTCAGGTCTTTGATCAGCAGGTAAGACGGGATCAGGCCGCCGGAGAAATACATCGTAAAGACGATGGCAAAGCGGATGAACTTGCCGCCCGGAATCGGCTTGGTCAGCGCGTAGGCACACAGCACAGTCAAAATCATGTTGTAGATCGTGCCGAAGAACGTGATGAGGATCGAGTTTTTGTATCCATACCAGATCAGGCTGGACTTAAAAGTGAAGGTATAGGCCTCCATCGTCACCTCGGGCGGCCAGAGCATCAGGCCCTGATATCTCAAGTACACCGTGTTGGGCACGATGGACACGAGGAAGGCGTTGTAGAAGGGGTAGAGAATCAGGATGCCGAGCAGCGTCAGGAAAAACAGGAGAATGAAGTCTGCCGCGCCGAATCGGCGGATACGGTTCTTCTTATTAATATGGACATTGCCGTGTTTATCGACGCGGACGTTTGTGTTGAGTTCTGCCATGATCGCTCTCCTCCTTTCCTTACAGCACGGTTTCCTGACCCAGCGCACGGGTGACGCCGTTGGCCAGCATCAGCAGGATGAAGTTGATGACGTTTTTAAACAGGCCGACCGCCGTGGGGAAGCCCAGGTTCACGCCCGAGGACTTAACGAAGGACAGGCGGTAGATGTAGGTGTCGATGATATCGCCGTTATCGTAAACGGGTGCGGTATAGAGGTTGAAGATCTGATCGAAGCCGCCCTCCATGACCGCACCGACGCGCAACACGAACTGGATGGCGATCATGTTCATGATGCCGGGGATGGTGATGTACCAGATGCGTTGGAAGCGGTTCGCGCCGTCGATGGTCGCGGCCTCGTAGAGCGACTGGTCGATGCCGGTGATGGACGCCAGATAAATGATGGTGCCCCATCCGGCTTCCTTCCAGATATCGGAAATGACGAGGATGGATCGGAACGCGCTCTTGTTATAGAGCAGATTCCAGTTCTCGCCAATGCCGGGGACGAACAGCTCGCAAATCTTACGGACCATGCCGGTGGAACCCAGCAGGTTCAGCATGATACCGGCCATGACGACCCAGGTCAGGAAGTGCGGGAAGGTGTAAATGGTTTGCAGCACCTTCTTATAGCGCGGCATGTACACTTCATTGATCATGATGGCCAGCAGGATCGGGAACGGGAAGCCGAAGAGAATACGGTAGAAAGAAATGATCAACGTGTTGCGCAGCGCCGGCAGGAACTGAGGCTCGCTCATCATGTATTTGAAGTGAGCGAAGTCGTTCCACGGGCTGGCGGCAATGCCCTTGAGGACGTAGTCCTTAAAGGCGAGCTGAATGCCGTACATGGGAACATACTTGAAGATGACGAAATACGCGATGCAGGGAATCAGCATCAGATAAATCCAGCGGTATTCCCACATGGAGTGCAGCGTTTTCTTCGCAGAATGCCCCTTTTTCTTTGCGACTTGAACGGACATGGCGTAACCCCCTCCTCTTTAGCGTGGCACGGTGGACGTCGCGGTCTTTTTCCTGTGTTGATACAGCTGCTTTCGTTTCGAACTATAAACTTTATGTTGATTTTATGCTATCATGCTTTTAATTATTTGTCAATTTTCCATTAAATTACCATTTTGAATCTGTGCATTCAGATGATAATTATGGTCGCATAATATTCCTGTTCATGGACTTATTCCGCTGTTCTCTCCATTTTTGATGAAATCCGTGCGGTTTTTGTTGTATATTGATTTTCTTTTGCTTGTATTTTAATTAACAGTAGCTTAATAGTAATTGTGAAACTCATTCTGTTTTTTTAAATCCTTTATGATTCCATAAATGCGTTAAAAAATACTTTTTGAAATGCTTTCCAAAACACGGAAAAGGAACCGCTTGCGCGGTTCCTTTTCTAATTTGCTGCTCAGAACTGGGGCAGGGCGGAGAAGCTCTTTTCCAGCTCGGCGTCGGTGGGGATGTAGTCGTCCATCCTGCCGTCGTGGAACTTTTCGTAGGCGACCATGTCAAAGTAGCCGGTGCCGGTCAGGCCAAAGACGATGGTCTTGTCCTCGCCGGTCTGCTTGCAGCGCAGCGCTTCGTCAATGGCAACGCGGATGGCGTGGCTGCTCTCCGGCGCGGGCAGGATCCCTTCGATGCGGGCGAACTCCTCCGCCGCTTCAAACACCGCGGTCTGCGGGACGGAAACCGCCTCCATCAGGCCGTCGTGGTAGAGCTGGGAGAGCGTGGAGCTCATGCCGTGGTAGCGCAGGCCGCCCGCGTGGTTCGGCGCGGGAATGAAGCCGCTGCCGAGAGTGTACATCTTGGCCAGCGGGCACACCATGCCGGTATCGCAGAAATCGTAGGCGAAACGGCCGCGGGTAAAGCTGGGGCAGGACGCGGGTTCGACGGCGATGATGCGGTAGTCGGCCTCGCCGCGAAGCTTTTCGCCCATGAACGGGGCGATCAGGCCGCCCAGGTTGGATCCGCCGCCCGCACAGCCGATGATGATGTCGGGCTTGATGCCGTATTTATCGAGCGCGGCCTTGGTTTCCAGACCGATGACCGACTGGTGCAGCAGCACCTGGTTGAGCACGCTGCCCAGCACATAGCGGTAGCCGGGCGTGGTGGTCGCCTTTTCAACTGCTTCGGAGATTGCGCAGCCGAGGCTGCCGGTGGTGCCGGGATGCGCCTCCAGAATGCGGCGACCAACCTCGGTCTCCATCGAAGGGGAGGGCGTGACCGACGCGCCGTAGACGCGCATCACCTCGCGGCGGAAAGGCTTCTGTTCGTAGGAAACCTTGACCATGTAGACCTTGCAGTCGAGGCCGAAGTAGGAGCAGGCCATCGAAAGCGCCGTGCCCCACTGACCTGCGCCGGTCTCGGTGGTCACGCCCACGAGGCCCTGCTTCTTGGCATAATAGGCCTGGGCGATGGCGGAATTGAGCTTGTGGCTGCCGGAGGTGTTGTTGCCCTCAAACTTATAGTAGATCTTAGCCGGAGTGCCGAGCTTCTTTTCCAGGTTGTAGGCGCGGATCAGCGGCGAGGGACGATACATTCTGTAATAATCAAGAATCTCCTGCGGGATGGGGAAATAGGGCGTGGTGTCGTCCAGCTCCTGCTGAATCAGGTCCTCGCAAAAGACCGGCGCCAGCTCCTGCGCGGTCATGGGCTGATGAGTGCCGGGATTGAGCAGCGGCGCGGGCTTATTGATCATGTCCGCACGCAGGTTATACCATGCCTTGGGCATCTCGTTTTCTTCGAGGTAGATCTTGTAGGGAATGGGTTCGTTGTGGATTGCAGTCATGGCGGCGTCTCCTTTCTCATATTCGGGAAAAAACAGGGTCGGTTGTTTTCGGGGACAAAAAACACTCCTGTCCCCATGCAGTTTCTGCTGGGACAGGAGTGTAAACTTCGATTACAACCCTGCGGTGCCACCCGGCTTGGCGAAAAATCCATTTCGCCCACTCTGCGCGCACAACCATGCGCCGGCTTTGTTGACGGAGTGCCTGCTCCGGCTCGCATTTGCGGACAAGAATTCTTTCCGCATTCCGCTTGCCCTCAGAAGACCATTCGCATGAAGTTCCCCGTGCCGCGATTCCACCGCCCGCGACTCTCTTTGCCGGTTTCGCTTCCGCTACTTCCTCTTCCTCAACGGTTTATGGGCATGATTATAGGCATGGTCTCTTTTCCTGTCAAGTCTGTTAACCATTTATTTACACTTGTGTTCAGCTCTGTGTGCTATACTTTCAACCATCCCTTTTATCAAGGAGGCGGCAGCCATGCTGGAAAAAATGATCCGAACGCAGACGGCGCAAAAAGAAAAGCAGTTGGACGAGTGGATGCAGCGGCACGACGCGGCGCATCCCTTTCCGTCCGAGACGGTGGAGCTTACGCCCGACCTTGTCTATGCGCCGGAGAAATACGCAAAAATAGATGTTTTCCGCCCTAGGGCGGACTTTCCGCAGCCGCTGCCGGTGATCGTTGATCTGCACGGCGGCGGATTTCTGCTGGGCCGCAAGGAAGCCAATCGGCTCTATTGCGCCGACCTTGCCGCACAGGGTTTTCTGGTCTACTGCCCGGAATACCCTCTTGCGCCGGAGCGCAACCTTTTCGAGATTCTGCAGGCGCTCTCTCGCGCGCTGGACGCTGCTGCCGCGCGCATTCCGGGCGACGGCGGCGATCTGAACCGCGTGTTCCTCTGCGGGGACAGCGCCGGGGCATGGCTTTGCGTCTATCTTGCGGCGATGCAGCGCAGCGCGGCGCTTTCGCAGGCGGCGGGCGTTGCCCCCTCTTCCCTGCCTGTCCGCGCGCTGGGGCTGGTCAGCGGCATGTTTTACACCACGAAACTCGACCAGATCGGTCTGTTTCTGCCGCCGATGCTTTACGGCAAGGACTGGCGCAGGCACCCTTTCCGCCTGTACATGAATCCGGAACACCCGGAAATTGTCAGCCATCTGCCGCCCGCGATGCTTCTCACGGCGCGCGGTGACTTTCTGCGCAGGTATTCGCAGCAGTACGCCAAAGCGCTGCAAAAATCGGGCGCAGACTGCCGCCTGATCGACCTGGACGGTGAGCGAGAGCTGCCCCACGCCTTCGCCGCCCTGCTGCCCGAAGCGCCGGAATCCAGGCAGGTCACAAAAGATATGATTTCATTTTTCATGGCACAGTAAAGATATAACAAGGAGTGATCGCCATGCCCGGTCTCGTCGTTCTGCGAGGAAATTCCGGCTGCGGAAAGACCTCGACTGCCAAAGCCCTGCAAAAGAAATTCGGCCGCAACACGATGCGCATCTCTGCCGACATGGTTCGGCTGGAAATCCTGAACGTCAAGGACGGCGCGGATTCGCCCGCGCTGCCGATGATGATGGAAATGCTGCGTTACGGCAGAGCGCACAGCGAGGTGGTGATTCTGGAGGGCATACTGCCCGCGGACATTTACGAGCCGCTGTTCCGACTGGCCATTGAGCTGTATCCCGAACACCGCCATGCCTTTTATTTTGATCTCCCGTTTGAAGAGACGATGCGGCGGCACCAAAGCAAGCCCAACCGCGGGGATTTCGGCGAGGCCGAAATGCGCCGCTGGTGGCGCGAGAAGGACTACGCCCCGACGCTCCGGGAAAGCCTGATTCCTCCCGAAAAGGATCAGGACAGCCTGATTGAAGACATCTATTCGCTGGTGCAAAGCGAGCGGTAAACCGAAAAGCGCGCCCCGGATGAACTTTCATCCGGGGCGCGCCGCTTATGCCTGAATCACACTGCCGCAGAATTCGCAGCACCCCTTTTCATCGGGCACGACGACCGCGCCGCAGTAGGGGCAGGTCATGCTTGCCTTGGGCGCGGCGGCCGCGACAGCCTCCTCGCGCACCGTGGTGCGGATATTGGTCAGCGCTTCCTTGATCTCGCGTCCGAGCTTTTCATACTTGCAGAAGTTGACATCCCTGTGCGGATCGATCCGGACGAGGGAATTGGCCAGCTGCACATTCTCGATCTCAATGGGCGCGGCGTTCAAGCGGAAGCGAATCTCGTTGAAATACGGATGATGGACGGTGATAATCACATAAAAGGAGTAGCTGAAGTCGAAGTGCGGGGGCTTATAGCTGATTTCATTGCCGTCTTTATCCTCCTGCATGCGCTCCATGCGACTCTCATCCAGGTCAACGCGGCAGCCCGTTACATCCGCAAAATCCAGCACGTCCGGGTTCGCTGTGGCAAGAGAGCGCGCAGAGGTAACCATAAACTTGCCCGCGTCCTCGTCGAGCAGCACCTTGGTCCTGTCGCCCAGCGCGCGTGTGATGTGAAACGCAGCCACAGCATCCATATTGCGCTGGCGGTATTCCAACTGCGCACGGATCTCCTCCACCGTGCTTTTGCGTCGCTCAGAAAAGAAAGGCGAAAGCTTTGCTTCGCAGTTTTTGCAAAGATTGCCGTCTTCCAGCTTGCGGTTGCCGAACAGACCGATTTTTTCGCCGCAGATGCTGCAATACTTCTTATCGAACAGTCCCATCCGTTTGATCCTCCCATTTATATTCTCTTTCTCTTGGTTTCATTTTCCCGGAGCCTGAGCGGCTGCCGCCGGTACTGAAGGAAGACTGCGCGGGATCGGTTGTCAACCGCCCCGCATCGCCAACGCCTTCCCTTAGTCGCCTCCGTTCATCGCCCACGCGGAGCAGGTCGTCTCCCTGCCGTTTACAACGTCAAAGCTCACCGTCAGCGTTGTGTCGTCGCTGGTGCTGTACCAGCAATAGGTATGCACGGTATCGTTCCACCAGGTAGGATCGTCGTCGCAGGCCTGGCCTTCCTCGCCGATCTTGTCGCGCACCATCTCATAGGTGATCTCGTCCAGATAATCCCTCTCGTAGCCCTCTACGAGCATCGCGTCCGCGCGCTGAATGTCCTTGCGGGTGATTTTGCCGTCTGCGCCGGAGATGGGGTTTGCCCAGTCGCCCTCCATGCCCTGCGAAGTGTCTGCCTCATATGCAAAACCGGGAGTCTCCGTCACGGTATCGGCGGGAATCGTTCCGTCGTAGCCGGCAGGCGCTTCGCCCATGGGCGGCAGCTTGCCTTCAGCGATGGCGGCTTCGTACTTGTCGAGTGAGGGCGGAACCATCGCGCCGTCTTGCTTCTCGTTGCTCCAGCTCGCGCCCCAGGGCTTGAAGAACATCATGAACTCCAGCGCGCTGCCGCCCTTTTCCAGCATATCGCCCATGCTGTACTGATCGGGATAGGCAGGCATGGGCAGGAACATCCAATTGCCCGCATTCATCTCATAGCCCGCAACGCTGCCCTGCGTCGCAATGAGCGCGTTCTCATTCGCCGTGCAGTAAGCCGCGGCAAACGGTCCCTGCTCTGCGCCGTCGATATAGACTTCAAACGTGCCTTCACCGTTCTGGTTGAGTTTCACCAGCAGATACGCATCGTAGCTTCCAAACGGCACCGCTGCAAATTCGCCGTTGGATTCAACGACCTGGAATACGCCGTACCAGGTGCCGTTCCACTGCTCCATCAGGCCGCTGTTCTCCGCCGCGGCGCCGGGGACGCCCGTCACCCCCGGCAGGCCGGGCACATTGGACGCTGGGCCGGACTGCTGCGCGCCATCGCGCAGGAAGGTCAGCGTAAGTCCCATATCCATCACGTTTTCAAGGGTGAGCACGCCGTCCTTGAGCGTACCGCTGCTGTCAAAGCCGCCGCCGGAGACCGTGAACTGCTCCCCGTCCAACGTCCATTTGCCGTTGCTCGTCTTGCCGTCCACGCTCAGCTTGCATTTGCCCTTGTCCATCAGCTCAATGGAGAAGCCCTTCTCCCAGATTCCGGAAACATCGGTCTGCACGCCCCACATATCCGCATACACGGCCTGATAGACGCCGGCGTTCGGGTCGGAAGGAACCTTGTCCTTTCCCATAAAATTGAAGACCACCAGCGCCGCGCCGGTGACGAGCAGCGCCATTGCGACCACTGCCGCGATCACGATCAGCACGATCTTGCCGCTCCCCTTCTTGCCGCCCTGCTGCTTCTGTGCGGGCGCGGCGGGTTGCGCAGGTGCTGCGGGCTGCACGGGCGCTTCCGGCTGTACGGGCGCTTGCGGTTGCACGGGCGCTGCGGGCTGCGTAGGCGCTGCGGGTTGCACGGGCGCTTCCGGCTGCACAGGTGCTTCCGGCTGCACGGGCGCTACGGGTTGCACGGGTGCTTCCGGCTGCACGGGCGCTGCGGGCTGCGTAGGCGCTGCGGGTTGCACGGGCGCTGCGGGCTGCTCAGGTGCAGCCGCCACGATCTTTGCACCGCAATTGGCGCAGAATTTGGCGTTATCAGCCAGTCGATTGCCGCAATTGCTGCAAAATGCCATGTTTCTTCCTCCTTCATGCTCTGTCCTCAATGGATGACGCGATAGCAATAGAGATTGCAATCGGCGTTTACGGTGTAGAAAAAACTGCACGTTTGGGAATGGGAACCGAAGCGGCTGTCCCCCCCTTGAGGAAAACGAATCAAATCACCGCGTCGCTCTGCTTTTTACATGAGCTTGAGCCCTGCGCCATTGTTCCTGCCGCAAGCGGCGAGCAAAGGCGCAGTCCTCACCTTGTCCCCCTCTTCATCAGGGCAGCTCGTTGGGATCCTGACCGAGATAGGCGACGACCTCTTCAAAGGTCATGTCCTTATAGGCATCGGCATACTCGGGATCCAGCACCAAATGCTCGTCTCCGGTCCAATCCTCGCCGTGGCGGCGCAGGCAGGAGTAGAGCTGCATCTCGCTTCCGTCCTCGCTGTTGACGATCGAGACGCCGATCTGGAGTGTATTGTCCTGCTCAACATACGAGATAAAGCTGTTAGGGGTCAGTTCCTGTCCGTCCATGAAGGTGCCGTGCAGGACCAAGTCGCCATAATCCGGATCGTATTCCACAGAGAGATCCCTGAGGTTGAGTTCCGGGTCGTTCAGGCTATATTTAACGTAGACGTCGCAGCCGCCCTGCGGTTCAAACACAAGGCGCGCCACCACCTGACAGGTGAGGTTGATATTGTCCGCATAGCGATCGCTGCAGTCGTAACACTCCGTCATTCCCACCCAATCGCCTCTAAGCGCCAGGATGTTTGTGGGAAACAGGTCGGAATCGACGGCAACCATGGGCAGATAGGTCTGCGGCAGATCGGAATCTATCAAATCGCCCTTGCCATCTTGGCCGCCCGTGCGCGCAAAGACGAGCTTCATGTTCTGATCGGCCTGCGTCAGGATGAGGTTCTCCCCCTCCTGCGCATAGGGGATGGTGACGCCGCTGCCGAAATCGAGCACAAAGTGCTCTTCATCCAGCGTAAAGCTGCGCTCCGCCTCGCCGTTCAGCGCGTAAGCTCCGGTTCCGTCCGCGCCGATGCGCAGCACGGTGTTGTCCGCAAGCCCGGCCGCCTCAACCTGCGCCTGCGTGAGCGTCTTGCTGCCGGTCATCATGCCGATCAGCGTGTACTCCCCGGCAAGGTGGGTCTGCGCGCCCGATACATCCTGCCCGGAGAGCCGCCATGCGTCGGGTATTTCCGTTCCTTCCCTGACAAAGCGCATTTGCAGACCGTCCTCGTTCAGTTCCAGCAGGCCGTCGTGCAGCGTACCCTCCATGCCAAACTCGTTGCCCAGCAGTTTGTAGTAGCCAATAAAGCTCTGGCCGTCCAGCGACCACTTCAGGTCAAAGGAAAGGCCCGCATAGTATTGGCCCTTACCGCCCTTTTTGAGCAGCAGGTAGTTCGGGTCCTCCTGATCGGTTTCGTAGAAAACGCCGTCGTAGCTATCCTGCTGAACAAGGATATACTTGCCGGTGACGTCGTTCTTTCCGCCGCCTCCGCATGCGGAAAGGCTCATCGCCAGCAGCGCCGTCAGCACCAGCGCAAGCAGGGTTCGCAATTTCTTGTTCATGGTGTTCCTCCTTTTTGTCAGACGCTGTCCAACAGCGCGGATAGATAACGTTCACTGGTGGAGTTATAGATAAATGCGTCGATCAGACCGTCCTTTTTGCACTGCTTGACGCGCTCGGCCAGCTGCGGTTCGGCGTTTTCATCCACAGACAGCACGAATTTGCAGCCGGGCGCCTGCCGCCGCACCTGCGCGCAGATGCGCAGACGCTCCTCCAGCAGCCAGGGCATATAGCCCGTCACCTCCATCAACAGCGTATCAGCCTGAAAGAGGCGGCACTGTTCGGCAGTGTTCCTCGGATCTTCCGATACGATCGGGGTGCAACCGCACAAATCCTGCCGGAGGATCCGCTCGAAGGCCCGCGCCACCAGCGTGCTCTGCATATCAATCACAATGAACCGCATCTTGCTCCCCTCTTTCCTTCGTAAAGGCGTTCCTTTGGATAATATTATTGTAAAGCAAACGCGCCCGCTCTGTCTTTGCACAAAAGTATAGTCTTTTACCCGGTAAAAAAGAAATTCCCGCCGAATCTCTTCCGGCGGGAATGCGTTCAGATTTCAGTCATCGCCCAGTGCCGTGATGACAGTGCTTTCAATGGCGGCGGCGATCAGCTCCTGCTTGGTGCGGAAACCGCACTTCTGGATCATCTGGTTCATGTGGTATTTGACCGTGACCTCCTCAATAAAGAGCTTGCGGCCGATGGCGGAATAGGAATTGCCGCGGATATAGAGCCGCAGGATATTCTTCTGCGTTTCGGAAAGCTCGTCCGACCAGGCAGAGCCAATCTCCACATTCGGCGCGCGGTCGGGGAAAATATGCTCTCCGTCCATCGTGCGCGCCACAACGTCCATCAGCTCCTGCGGGCTGTGATCCTTGTACCACAGGCTGTCCACGCCGACGCGGCGCGCCTTTCCCAGCACCCCTGCATCTACCAGAGACGTCGCCACCACGATTTTGATCTCCGGACAGCTTTTCCGAACCGCTTCCGCAGCGCTCAGCCCCGAATGACCGTGAAGGGTCTGCACGTCCATCAGGATCAGATGGACTCTGTTGATGCGGCAGAAAGCGTCCGTCTGCTCCGCATCGCGCAGCGTCCCCGCCAGAGCAAAGCGTCCGTCTTTTTTGAAGGTCTCCACAAAATAGTCGAGCATATATTTATTGTCCTCGACCACCAGCACGCTGGGTTTCACAGGTCCATCTCCTCCCGCATCAAGTTGAGCCTCAGCGCAAAGGCCGGATGAGCGGAAACCGACATCTCGCCCCCCGCGTTTTCAACGCTGCGCCGCAGATTGTTGAGTCCCCCGCCCTCGCGAATTTCGCCGTGCGGGCGCTCGCCGTCGTTGGTAATGGTCACTTGATAGCCGCCCGGCTGTCCGAGGATGCGCACAAACACCACCGAACCGTGCGCATGGCGGACGCAGTTGGTCACGCACTCACGCGCCGCCTGAACCACCAAATCGTAAATCAGCGGTTCCATCGGCAGCATTCCGTCCAAGCGCACCTCCACGCCCAGCTCCTCCGCTTCGTTCAGCAGCCGGTCGTAAGGGTCGTCGCTGCCGCTGTGCGGGGTGTAGATCAGCGTGCTCGCGGCAAGCGATAAGGCGCTGAGCTGTTCCTCCACACCGCCTTCCGGCGTTTCGCCGGACAGCACGCGCCGGATGGCCGCAAGACTGCGCCCGATGTCGTCGTGGATCTTCATTTTGAAGGCAAGATATTCCCTTTCGCGCACCCGATCCTCCGCGCGCGCATACATTTTCTGCAATTTGCCGTTGATGCGCGTCAGCTCGGCGTTGTTCTGCGCCAGTTCCTCATTGATGGCGGAAAGGTCGGTCGCATCCGTAAAGCTCGCCTCCAGATAGATGCCGCCGTCCGGCGCAACCGCCTCGCGCTCCGCATACATCCAGACCTTTCCATCCGGAAAGCGGTAGCCGCCGTCGTAAGTTCTCTCCACCCCGTTTTGCGGGCAGTTTTGCAGAGCGACGCGCAGTTCGTCCAGCGACTGTAAATCGCGCCCCGTCATCGTGCGGTACAGGCGCTCCATCTGGCGGTTGCACAGCTTCACGTTTCCTCTGCGGGTGAAATAACACCCCGCCAGAGGCAAGTCGTCCATCGCCTCGCGGATGCTGGCTTTGGTGACGCTGCTGCGCCGCCCGCGCGCACCGTAAAAGATTTCCTCCGCCGTGCCCGCAGCGGAAAGTACGTTGACCGCCCAGAGCAGCCAACACGGCACGCCGCTTAGCCGCCCGGTATCAAACAGCAGCGTCAGCAGGAGCAGCAGCGCCGAGAAGCCGATTGCCGTCGCCGCCCAGTGCGCGCTCTTTCGCCGCTCGAAGGTCAGCATCAGCTGCAAAAGCAGCGCGCACACCACCACGAACAGCGTGGTCAGCAGCAAAGCGCGTTCCTGCGGCAGGGCATTTCCCCAGGTGTTCATCCTTCACCGCCCCCTGTCGTCAGTCTCCGCGTCAGAAACCAATCCGCTTCGTCCTGTTCGATTTCCAGTAAGGGTTCTTTTCCCCGCAGCGCAGAAAGATCCGCGCCGCATTCAAAGTGAATCTTTAAGCAGAGCGCACCCTCTTCTTCAATCACCGTGACAAGGAAATAGCGCAGTGAATCCAGCGCACATTCCAGCGCTTCTTCAAACAGGTCGTAAGCGCCCAGCGCGGCATCTACCGGCAGCAGTGCTTCGCAGGACGGGATATAGAGATTCCCTTCCACGCCTTCCAGCGAAAGATTGCTGCACGATTCCCGCAGCGCACCTTCCAGCATGCGCACCGGCAGCATATCGCTGCGGTCGGCGGAAATCACCATGTCCTTGTGGTGCTTGATATAGGTGGCCAGCGTCAGAATCCGCAGCAACATCTTCCTTCTCTCGGGCGAACCGTTTTCCATCGCGGCAAAGCGCTCCGTCAGGGCGTCGATGGCTTTGAGTTGGCTCTGGGTTTCCCGCTGCACAAGGTCGTAAAGGCGATTCTGCTCCTCCAAACGATAGCGCTGCGCATCCTGGCGGTACTGGTCGCGCAGCAGCTCGTTGCGATCCTGCAATTCCTCCCGAATCTCGTTCAGCTCCGCCTGAACGCGCATCAGCTCCGCAACGTCCTCCTGCCAAACGGCATAGCCGCCGCGAATCGGCAACGCCTTGATGCGCAGCGCGCCGCTTTCCAACGTTTCGCCCCGCTCCGCACGGACAAGCTCTTCCCTCGAAAGGGGCTGCGCGGTTTCGGAGGCATAGTGCGTGTTCCCCGCTTTGTCCACAATTCGTATTCCCACCGACACCACGCGGAACAACCCTTCATACCCGGTGTTGGAAGCAATCAGCCCCGCCTGCAAACAACTTTCCAGCGTCCCGGCAAACATCAGGCAAAGCGCCGCAGTCAAATCCCCCGCCAGATAAAACAGAAGCGAGGTGTGGTCGCTGATCTTCAGCACATACAGCACGCAGTAGATCCCGCACAACAGAATCAGGATCGGCGGCAGCCAGACCGTCTTTCGCCCCTTGCGCCCGCGGCACTTGAACAGCATCAGCCCCACAGCGGTCAATGCGCACAGCCCCATGCAGCCCGCTGCGACGAAATATCCCGCGCGGTAGGAATATTCCCCGTCCGTCCAGACCACGGCATCTGCCGGAAAGGCAAACACGAGCTGGTGAAAATCGTTGGTGAGCACCAGCAGCACCAACGCAGCCACCGGCAGATAGAGCAGCTTTGTCCAGCGCGGCAGCCGATAATTTTCCGGCTTGCCCAGCGAGGCGGCGACGAGCACCGAGAGGAACGGAATCAGCAGCATCGGCAGGTAATAGCAATACCAAAGAAAACGCATCGCGTTTACATCGGTCACAAACAGGAACTTGACGGTTCGCTCCGCCATCCAGAATACCATCAGCATGGCAATCGCGGTCAGCAGTCGCCGCACCTGCGCCTGCATGACGCGCCTGCGCACCGAAATACCCCAATACGACAGCAATCCAACATAAATCATGCTGCGCACCAGGCTCAGCGCGCGCCACGGCATGCCCCGGCCGATATTTCGGCATAAGATTGCCGTCACAATGCAAAGGGCTATCGTCCACGCCCCGCGCAGCATCTGTCTGCTTGCCCGCTCCATGCCCTTCCCCGCCTTCTTCCATCCACTCCCCTATCCCGCTTCATTGTACTTGCTTTGCCGCATCCCGTCAATGTGCGCTTATTTGCAGGGCATGGTATGGATCTTGTTTTCCCGGTCGAAGGAGTGCACCCAGTCCGTCTTGAGATAATAGATCAGGAACACCACGCAGCTCGTTCCCCAGGTGATGGGGTAAGCCCAGAAGATCGTTTCAATCACGGGGAACGCCTTCACCGCCAGGGTGATATAGGTCACGCGCAGGATGCACCAGCACGCCAGCATGGTGAACATGGGCATCCGGGCGCGCCCCGCGCCGCGCATCACGGCAGAAACGCCGTGCGCAAACGCCAGTCCAAAGAAAAACAGGCATTCCGTGCGCATCTGCGAAACGCCGATGGCGACCACCGCCGGGTCGTCGTTAAACAACCGAAAACAATTGGGCGAAATGAAGTAGAGAATTACACCCAGCAGCTCTGCCAGAAACATGGCGCAGAAGATGCCGAACCTTGCGGCGCGCTTTGCCCGATCATACTCCTTCGCACCCAAGTTCTGCCCGATGAATGTCGTGATTGCCGCGGTAAAAGCAGTAATGGGCAGGAACACAAATCCCTCAATCTTGGAATAGGCGCCGCAGCCCGCCATCGCGTCGGAGCCGAAGGCGTTGATGTTGCTCTGCACTACCACGTTCGCAATGGAGATGATGGAGTTCTGCACGCCGGAGGGAATGCCCTGCTCGCAGATTTGCCGAAGCATCGGCCCGTCAAAGCGGATTCGCTTCCATACAACATGCTCCGGGCCGTTGGAGCGCAGAAGCTTCGCAAAGCACATGACCGCGCTGACCGCCTGACTGATGACGGTTGCGATGGCCGCGCCTGCAACGCCCATTTGAAACGTCCCGACAAAGATCAGGTCGAAAACCACGTTCACCACAGAGGAGAAAATCAGATAGTAAAGCGGCGTTCGGCTATCCCCCACAGCATTCAGAATGCACATGCAGGTGTTATACATCAGCGAGAAGAACGCCCCGAGGAAATACAGGCGCAGATAGGTAGTCGAAAGCGGCAGCACGTCCTGTGGGGTTTGCATGAGGATGAGAATTTGCGGCGCCAGCACAACGCCCAATATCGACAGGAGCACGCCGCACACCGCCCCAAAGGCGATGTTTGTGTGAATGGCGGCCTCCAGGGTTTCGTAATCCTTTGCGCCGAAATAACGGCTGATGACAACCCCCGCGCCCAAAGACACGCCCATGAAAAAGCCCGTCAGCATGAAGATCAAGTTGCCGCTGCTCGCAACGGCGGCAAGCGCGTCCTTGCCAGAAAAGTTGCCAACAATCATACTGTCCGCCGTATTGTAAAGCTGTTGAAACAACTGCCCCAAAAACACCGGCACGGCAAAAGCAACCATATTTCGCCAAATCGGACCGGTGGTCATGTCGAGTGTTCTCTCCCTGACGCTCTCGCTCCTTCTATTTTTTCTTTTGAGTCCTTGCATTCTCTTTGCTCACCTTTCTTCCGTTTCTTTTGTGAATGGAATAGCACTAAACTCAAGTCCAAGCCAAGTTTCAAACTGTTTTTCAAAACATCTTGCCAGGCTGTTCGGCTGAAATACAAAATAAATCCTCATGTTTTTTCAAAACATGAGGATTTAACTGGCTCCCCAGGTAAGACTCGAACTTACAACACCCCGGTTAACAGCCGAGTGCTCTGCCATTGAGCTACTGAGGAATATAGAATCCGGCGATGAACTATCCTCCCGGGCCGTCACCAGCCAGGTACTTTCGACGCGGAGAAGCTTAACTTCTGTGTTCGGGATGGGAACAGGTGGGACCTTCTCGCCATAATCACCGGAAATTAAAAACACACCTTGCAGTTGGCTCCCCAACTGACAAAAAAGATTATAGCGCTGTTTTCCTCATTCGTCAAGAGGGAAATTCCTCTTTTTCCTTCTTCTTTCAAAAATATTTTTTTGACAACCACACACACTTTTCCCCTAAAATAATGTGTTCCCGTCGCCGCATCCTCCTTCATTGTTTCCCCATCCTTGTACAAATTCCCTCCATCAATTCTCCTCACTTTCCATCTCCGCCATCCTCCAAAACGCAAAGAAAAACCTGTCGTTTTACACGACAGGCTCTTCATGGAATCCGGCGATGAACTATCCTCCCGGGCCGTCACCAGCCAGGTACTTT
>CAJJNQ010000047.1 GCA_905193155.1 uncultured Christensenella sp. | reverse complement strand
ATACCCTTCACTACCGCTACGACACCAACGGCACGCTGCTGTCCATGAACCTGAATGGCGCGGAGTACTACTACCTGTACAACGGCCAGCGGGACGTCATTGGACTGTACGATGCGAACGGCAATGTCGTCGTGGAGTACACCTACGACGCCTGGGGAAAGCCGCTGACGACGACTGGTTCTCTTGCAAGCACCGTGGGGGAGAAGAACCCGTATCGCTACCGGAGCTACTATTACGATGCAGATACACAGTTCTATTATCTTGGTAGTCGCTATTATGATCCACAAATCGGAAGGTTTCTCAATGCCGATGGCGCATTCCATGAGCAAAACGGTCTGTTTCAATGCAATCTGTTTGCGTATTGCAAAAATTCGCCAGTTGGTTATAGCGACGCAGATGGTAATTTTGCGGCCACGGCAGCAGTTGCAATTGGTGTAAGTTTGACTGCAGTTGAGGCTATTGTAGTAGCAGTCGTTCTGGGCGTAGCGATTTATCAGATTTGCCAAGAGGTTAAGGCGTATGCCCCGGCAATCAAAGCTGTTGTAGAAACTGCGATTGTTTACACGGCCACTTTAGCAGAACAGCGTGCGCAGACCTATTTGGAGACAGAACTTGATATTGCTTGTGCAAAAGATGAGATAAGGAATAAGAAGAAAGGCGGAGATGATCATCACATTGTTGCAAAGAACGATCCTCGTGCAGCGGTTAGTAGGGCCGTTATTAATTCAGTTGATATAGGGACAGATTCTCCTTATAATCTAGTCAATATTGATAAACGATACCATCAAGTCATCCATACAACGGCATATCATGCTGCAGTAACGATTATGCTCACATCATCTTTTATCAGAGGGAAAATAACAAATTCTGAAAGAGAAACAGTAAGAAGTACATTGTCTACTATAAGGAAAATTATCCAGAATCATTCTCCAAGGAGGTTAGCAAAATGATAGACAACTCGTTGATTCCATGTCCGTTTTTTGAAGGTGGGTTTAGCCAAAATGATGTTACCACAATTTTTCTGGGGCTTCGGGATAAAGCATACTCGTACTTTGGAAAACAGGATGAGGTGGCTGCTACGTGCCTGCCGAATGTGAAAAAATGGCATGCCGGAACAAGCAGCACAAGAATGTGGGGGTACTATGATCCAAGGTGGGTGTATCCCCTGGTCGTTGGAAATGTGCTCCGTGGAAGATTGATCAAAAACAATGTTTTTGATCCCAAATATTGGTATCAATACGGCATCAACGGCGATGATGAGCTCATCTTCATAAAGAGCAAGTGCACAGAAGAAGCGTATGAAAATGAGTATTTAATACACAAGGAGGGCTGTGTGACGGGAATCGTCTATCACAATTTCTCACCGGATGAAGTTGAGCGATATGTTGAATGTCACTTTAACGACAAACGGCAAATTCTGCAATACAAATATCTTTATCTCATTGGCGAAGAGCCCAGTGAATTTGCTTTGGAAGATTACCACTATGATGAAAATGGTTACTTGGATATAATGTATGAAATTGTGTTACTAAACGCAGATTATGCTGAACATCCCGAGGAGCTGTACCGGGTTCCGGCAACGAAATATCCATGGACGAAGAAAAAGTTCATATTCACCCATGATGAGGAGGGGTACTTTTCAGGATATCATTGCGTTCATTATTATGATGATATACTTCCGGACGAAGCAGCTTGGCTAGCCGAAGAACCATATGAAATCGAGCATGTGCGTGCGGATTTTCGTCCGACGATGATGACGATTGGAAAACACAAATAAGGCATGCCGCCGAGCAGGACGTCAAACGCTGTAAACGGGTATAGAGTTGTACACTTGTCTACAGCGTCACAGAAAGAGCTGTTATTAGCACGTACGGCGCGAGTGATAAGGTTGTGGTAGAGCATCCCTAAGGTGCTTGGTGAAAACCGTTGACCACAACCGGTATCCTGGCTGGTACGGTGGGCGTGAAGAATCCGTATCGGTATCGTGGGTATCGCTATGATGCAGAGACAGGGCTGTATGCGTTGCAAAGCAGATATTACAATCCAAGTCTTGGTAAGTTCATTTGTGCAGACAGCATCTTTGATGGGATGAACCGGCCCAATGGAGTTAACATGTTAGCGTATTGTCGGAACCGACCGGTCATTATGGTAGACGACACAGGCTGCGATGCGATCCTGCTGTATGAGGAACCTTGGAAAGATGCGAGGGGTGGCCATATTGGCGCGCTCATTGAGGATGAAACCGGTGATTGGTGGTATTTCTATTGGGGGCCGGATGCACCGCCTTATAAACAACCATTTGTAAATGTACCTTCGTATACATATTGCGTAGAATACTCGGACTCGCGTGATCTGGAGAGCATTCATAACACCTATAAAAATCGCAACTTTACGGATGCAATATATTGGGAAGGAGATTATACTATCTCGTTGGAGTTGGCGAAAACAGCTGGCGGAGACTATAACCTATGGGATAATAACTGCTCTCAAGTGACAACCCGGATTCTTTCAAAATCGTCCACGAAAGATCAGAAAGTGTTGGCGGCGGCATCCAAGAAGATACTGCCGGCGTCAGCGAATCGATATGCCCAGAAGAATAAAATGCCCTCAAGAATTTCTAAGTCGGTTAATAGCAGTGGAGCAGGGGCAAGAATGCGTACTAAAGCGATCAGAGAGGTGAAATGATCATGAAACATACCGGATCCATGAACCTATTGGGCAACGAGCCACTGAGGACATTCGGTATTTGTGGCGCAGAAGTAGTCCTTCGAGTAGGGATAATATGTGTAAATTTAGAGCATCAGATCTACCAGAAACCAGAAGATGTCTCTGTGGAACAATGGATGCTTCAGGAAACTGTTTGGCTGGCCGTCGCGGTCGTGCTGGCTGTATGCTTTTCGGTTCTTTGTGCGAAACGAGGTTGGTACACGCAGAACAGCACGCGTTTCCTAAACATTGAAAATGCGTTTTTTGCATTGCCGTTTCTGATCCTGCTGTGTTGCTTTGCTTATCATAATGCCTGGGATGTGTGCGGAGGCCTTTTGATTGCTGGGGGATTGTGTGTTCCGCGCGTGATTGGCTGCATCGCCTATTACAATAACTGTAAACCAGAGGAGAATCATATCGCACAATGGGGTGTGATGATCGCTGGAATGTTGATGTCATGGATCATGATCATCGCAATAGTTTTTTGGGTTGCTATGCCCCCAAGCTTCTGGAATGTGGGCAGTTCAGAGTTCATTTGGACCGGCAAGGAGGTAGCCTTGCGTGTAGTCGTCCCCCTTCTGGTTGCAATGATTCGCCTTGGCTTGGAAGTACGATGGAAACGAAACCACGTCTTGCAAAAGAGCGAATGGACTGTACTGTTCATACAGGATCTATACTGTATCATTTGGTCCGGCATTGCATTGTTCATCATGGGTTTCCAGAATCGCATCCGTGTACTCCTCATTCTCTGGGCGCTTTTGTGCATCGTCGCACAGCGCATTGCGTCCGGGAGGATATGCAATCATATAGATCAACGCTCAAAACAACCAGAGTATCCCCAAGAGTAGCTTGCGCGCCCATGGCGGTAAGATGTCATCGGACTGAAGAAAGGCGAACGTAATATGAGGTTTGGTATGCTATGGTATCTGGACGAATATGCTCTGGCCACTCGTTGCCATAGCATTCAGTTCAAATACCTAACATGCGCAGCTGATTAATAATCTCTCGCACACAATAGGAGTCGACTTTTGGAGGCCAATCACCCCTGGGAATCTGCTCCTGCTGTAATGAGGGATTATAGAGATAGGCAGCGAAACTACTGGGAGAAATGCGAGTTGATTGATAAATCTGCATGGATTCCCTGTCCGAATTGCAAGCAGCGGACAAAGACGAAGGTGTATGAAGATACCGTGTTATTGAATTTTCCGTTGTTCTGCCCAAAGTGTAAGAAAGAAACAAGAGTAAACATTGTAAAGTTGAAAATGACGATTAGCAACGGGCCAGACGCGTAAGCGCAGAGCCTGGTCGAAGGGCTGCCAACTGGTGAGCATGAGCAAACCGGGCAGCACGCTGACCTTCACTTATGACGCGGACGGCAACCGCGCCTCGAAAACTGTAAACGGCGTGACCACGATCTACACCTACGTCGACGGCCGGGTCACGCACGAGACGAACGGCACGGATACCATCCACTACCGCTACGACACCAACGGCACGCTGCTGTCCATGAACCAGCATGAACTCATACCCCACGTCCGCGGACTTCTTCATCCACGCGCGGATGGCGTTCGCGGTGGCGTAGTGCGCCTGCTCCTCACTGAGCCCGCCGTTGCTGTTGGGGTAGCCGTGATCCACGATGGCCTGTATGCCCGTGACGGTATTCTGCCCCCACAGCGCCGACGCGTCAAAATCCGTGTACTCGGCGGACGACGACGGCGAGTCCTTTTTGTGTTCCAGGCAGTAGGCGACGTTGCCCGTGGTCTTGTCGTAGTGATGTGGCGTCTTGAGCGGGTTGTAGTTGCCGCTCGCGCCCAGCGCCTCGAAGTATTCCGGCCTCGACGCATCCGTCCCGATGGTGGTCAACCCCGCCAGCGTGCCCACCGTCATGGGCAGCAGCAGCGAAGCCGCCAGCACCAGACACAGCAGCGCCCTGCATGCTCTGTGTTTCATATGCATTCCTCCGTTCTCTCTCCTTGGGTTTTATGGGAAAGGGTCTACCAGAGAAGAAGTTTTCTTCTGGTAGACCCAATTTGAGAAGAAACAAAATACACGCTCACCCCTCGAAAAGCAAGTTTCTCAAACTCCTCTGAATCTGTGCAAAAGCTCCGGCAAGCAGCACGTCGGAGGGGCGAAGCCCTGAAGGTCGAGCGTTTTGGAAGAAATAGCCCAGTGGGCTGTTTCTGGAAAATAAGCCGACCGGAACACCGAGCTTTCCCGAAGGGGAAGCTCGGTGCGCAGAATGTCAACGTTCCGAGTTTTCATGGGCGCGTTTCTGCTCTCTCGACCGTTGCCAAGATGCAAGCAGCCTCAAAATCACCGCCTCCATCTCCTCGGGATTGGTGCCGCGTGGGAAGTACGGCGCGATGCGCTCCACCTTGAGCGTCACCTTCTTTTTGAGCACAGGCTCCGTCAGAAGAATTGCCTCAATGGCAGACTCATCCAGCTTGCCCAGCGAGGACAGCTTGTGCAGATTCTGCGCCTGCGCCAGCGACGGCGACAATTCGTCCCGCTCCATGATCGAAAACAGAATCGTCTGATTCTCCAGCGACAGATACGACAGCTCCACCGCCGGATTGAACGCCAGCCTTCCGCCATCCACCATGTCAAGGAAAGGCGGGATAAGCTCCGTCAAACGAAGGGTTCCCGGCTTTTCTGATTTTGGCGGGGAGGGGATCAGGGGAGGCGCATGCCCATTGCCGATTCGATACAGGCCCGGATGATTGCGCACCGTCAGGCTGGGATTCGTCCTGGAATACAGGGAGAATCGCAGCCTGTTCTATTATATCCGTTATAACCGCCGACGCTCATGAAACATAAACACGCACAATGGCGGGCATTTTGTAAAACAAGAGGTTGAGTTGGAGAAGAGGCTAGATGTGGAGCGTAGAGGAGGGCGGCTGAGGTTGCTGCGCGTTGCGCGCAGCAACCTGGCGGCGGTACTGTGTGGGGCTGCATCCAAACGTCTTTCGGAATTTTTGAGAGAAATACTCTACGGAACTGTAGCCGCACAACTGCGCGATCAATGCGATGGGCTTTCCCTGTCGCAGATGAACGCAGGCATGCTGCAGACGAACGTGGTCCAGATAGGCGTTGAAGGAGAAGCCGGTTTTCTGTTTCAGCAGTTTGCCAAGATAGGCGCTGTCATAGCCGAATTCACGCGCGAGGTTTTGCAGCTGAAGGGGCTGCGCGTAGTTGAGCTCAAGATGCTGCAGAAGAAGTTGGCAGATATCAATGTTCGTGTACAGCTGCATCCAGTCAATGACTTGCCGGGAAAGGTCGCGCAGCAACAAAAGGGCGCTGTCCAGACACTCAGCAAGCATGATTTCTTCGGGAAACTTTTCAACTTTTGATGAATGGTTGGGAAGGTGAAGGC
The DNA here is from genome assembly GCA_905193155.1 of uncultured Christensenella sp. Taxonomy (GTDB): domain Bacteria; phylum Bacillota; class Clostridia; order Christensenellales; family UBA1750; genus Spyradocola. Next base: position 11,866 of record CAJJNQ010000047.1, on the reverse strand, counting down.
CGACGTATTGGCTGATGGAGTGAGATACGGCAAGCAGCATCGCCTTTGCGTCGGGTACGGACGGTTGGCGGCAACAAATGGCGGAGCGCAGCGCACCGAGCATCTGCTGGATGCGACTTTCGTCCTGTCCGTCCATCGCCTGGCAGAGCGCTGCGGCGAATTGTTGCGCATTCCAGCAGTTTGTGGACAGGTGAGACCTGTTCTCCACTTCGTCAACGCTGTAGAGGTATTTGCCTTTTCGGCACACGAACCAGAAGCGATCCATCAGACAGGCAATGGGCTGAAACGCCGACGGGAGCTGCTCCGGCGTGAAGAAGACCTTTCCGCAAAAGAAGAAGGCCTTGAAATCGATGTTCCGAACGCCTTGAACCAGTTCGTCCTGCGCGGCGATCATCGCGCGTCCCTGCATGAGCAGAACGATGCGCTGACCGGTCAGGCAATGCAGAGGGGAGCAGCCCGGAAACGAGTCCAGAAACTGCTGGATGGGCAGGACGGATTCGTTTTTGCAGTCGATGACCATCAGGCGGCAGGGATCACCCTCGTTAAGGCTGAGCCGCAGCGCGATGTTGTCCAGGTTTCCTGCAAGCGCGCGCTCGAACAGCGCCGAGCGCATTGTGCTCAGGCTCTGACTGCCGTAAAGGTCCAGAACGCTTGTGGCCATAATCCTCTTTTCCGCCTCAAGGACGGCGCGAAGCAACTCGTCTTCGTCCACAGGCTTGAGCAGATAGTCCACAACGCCGTAGCGGATGGCGTCGTGCGCATAGTCAAAATCCGCATGGGCGGTCAGCAGAATGAATTCGCCAGCAAAGCCCTGCTCCCGTGCTGTGCGGATCAGTTCGATGCCGCTCAGGCCCGGCATGCGGATGTCCAGAAGGACGATGTCCGGGTGGAGAGCCTGTATTTTTGTCAGTCCCTCCTGTCCATTTGCCGCGACGCCAATCACCTTAAAGCCGTACTGCCTCCAGTCTACAATGCGCTGCAATCCCAGGACCACATTGCGCTCATCATCGATAAACATCAATTTCATGGATTTTCCTCCGATCTGTCCAAGGGAAGAATCAGATCAATGACTGTCCCTACGCCCAGCTCGCTCTGAATGTCCACGCCATAGCGGCAACCGTAGTAGAGTTTAATCCGTTGATTGACATTGTATAGGCCGATGCTCTGACCCTGCAGGTCCTGGCCGCTTTGGTTCATGCGCGTCCGAAGCGCGCGGCACGACTCCTCGTCCATCCCGGTTCCGTTGTCACAGACCGAAATGTGCAGCGCGTCCTCGAGCGGAAATACGCTGATTTGCACGTGCCCATTGTCTACCGAGTGATCCAAGCCATGCAACACGGCGTTTTCGACGATGGGCAACAGGAGCAGAGGCAGTATGGTCTGGCGGGCGGGGTTGACCGAGCCGTCGATGTGCAGTTCGTAGGAAAAGCGTCTCTCATGACGGAATTGCTGGATGTCCAGGTATCCCCGGATCAGATCCAGCTCGCCGCTGAGCAGTACAGTCTTGTCGGGCGTTTGCAGCATGCGGCGAAGGAATACGCTCAGCTTGCGGATCATTCGGGCAACTTCACGGTCGTCGTTGAGAATGGCCTTCATATGGATGCTTTCCATTGTATTGAACAGAAAATGAGGATTGACCTGGTTTGCCAGCAACTTGTACTCCAGCTCTTTCTGATAGCGCAGGTTTTTCTGTTCGCGCAGCTCTTTTTCGTAGATGCTTTGATTCAGATCCTGCATGATCTGTATGGTCCGGACCATGTCGTTAAACAGCTGGCCAAGATCATCCTCTCCTGTCAACGCGTCCTGTATCTTCAGCTTTCCATCGTTGATGGAGCGCATTTGCCTTTGGAGAATGACAATTCTCTTGTCGATCATGTAGGTGAACAGATAGATCAGCAAAAAAGCGGCCAGCAATAGGATGAACAGAATCATCAGCAGCGAGAGCATCACCGCGCGGAGCGAAGACGGCGCGCTCCGGTCGGCGGTCAGCACGGTAAAGTGGTTGATGCACTTGTCAAGCAGAATGGTGTCGCACAGCAGGATGGAATCGGAAAAGCTGGCAGGCGTGCGCAGCAGCTGCCCATCGTCGTCAAACGTCGTCTGCCAGTCATCGTTGTACAGCGTGCCGGGAACCGCGAAAAATGGCTTGTTGTCCAGCAGCAGAATGGTATCATAGCGCGTGCCGGAGAACTGCAGCTTGAAGTATGTATCGCTCAGGCCGATGACGATGACGGCAAAGTCGTCCCCCACCAGTGGCATCTTGCGCACCAGCTGCAAGCGACTGTCGTGCTCAAGATCGGTGATGTACCAGCGGAGCGTGCCATGGCTGTCTGCAGCGGCTTGAAACCAGGGCTGCGCCTCAATCTCCTCCGTGATGTACGGATAGGGCGTCCCCCGCAAGGAGGCGTTGTATGTGTAAATCCAGATGTATGCAAATTCCGGATAGCTTCGCAAATACTGCGTGATGATGTCCACCTGCCGCTGTGCTGCAACAGCGGCCACTTCATTGGGATAGTCTGTGGTCAAAAGACGGCGCAGCTGCGCGTTGATTTGAATGTTGCTGGAAACGTCGGTCGCCAGATACGCTGCAAGTGCAAAGGTGGACTTGTTGTTGACATGCCGCACAGAAGCGGCGTCCTGACACTGCTTCAATAGCTGGTCGCGGCTGAAAAACACGATGAGAAGACCGAGCACAGCGATGGGCACTGTGCAGGTGAACAAGTAAAAACCCCGCAATTTGGATTTCATTCGGATGTCATCCAGAAATTTCCAGAAGTGCATTTTTTACCTCGTTTTAATGATTGAAAGTCGCTTCCCAGGTAAACAAATCATCATTATATGATAATAATAGCATAGAAATCAACATGTGGCAATTCAGGATGCCGCGTTTTTTCTTAGTGAAACAACAAAAAAATAATCGCCATAGCGAATATAAAATGGAATAAAATGTTAAATCACTGATTTTCTAAACAACAACGCTAAAAATATCAAAACACTAATTATTACAAAAAATACAACTAATAATTACATTTACTTAACATAACGCATGTGGTAAATATATAGGTGAAAAAAGAGAAATAAGGAGGGAACGAGATGTCGATCAAGACGACCCCGGTCAAACCCACCCGCATCAACACAAAGAAGCTGTACAGCTACAAGCTGTTTCTGATGGTCTTTCCTTTTTTGGTGCTGGTGTTCCTTTTCTCCTATTTCCCGCTGCACGGCTGGGCCTATGCGTTTTATGACTACCGGCCTCCGTTTCAGTTGAAGGACTGCGAGTTTGTCGGACTGGAGTGGTTTACCACGCTGTTTTCCAATGCGTCCAAACGCAAGCAGATCTTCGATGTAATGCTCAACACTTTTGCCATGTCGGGATTGAGCATTCTGTTCAGCTGGTTGCCGATGGCCTTTGCCATACTGCTTTCGGAAATCAAGTGCAACTGGTTCAAGAAGGTTGTGCAGACGCTGACGACGCTGCCGCACTTTATCTCCTGGGTTTTGGTCTACGCGCTGGCCTTTTCGCTGTTTTCCAGTTCTGGCATGGTCAACAACCTCTGCATCCGGCTGGGTGTCTATGACACGCCGGTCCTTTACCTGCAAATGACCGACCACGTCTGGATGATGATGTGGCTGCTGAGCACGTGGAAGGGGACGGGGTGGTCCGCCATCATGTACATCGCGGCCATCGCAGGAATTGATCAGGAGCTGTACGAGGCGGCGTATGTGGACGGCGCGGGGCGGTTCCGGGTGATCTGGCACATCACGATCCCCAGCCTGTTGCCGACCTACTTCGTCCTGTTGATGATGAACGTCGCCAATTTTCTCAACAACGGCGTGGACCAGTACTATGTCTTTCAAAACGCGTTCAACAAGGACAAGATCCAGGTGCTTGACTTGTACGTATACAATCTCGGTCTGGGCTCGGGGAGCTATTCCCTGGCGACCGCGATTTCGATCATGAAATCCATCGTCAGCCTGACGCTGCTCTTCACCGTGAACACGCTTTCCAAGACGCTGCGCGGCGAAAGCATCATCTGACACCCCACACACGCGCAATATGCAAGAAAAGGAGTGTGCGATATGTCAACCCTTCGCATTGTCGGACAGAAAAACAAAAGCGCGACAGAAGTGCTCTTTATGGCGCTCCTGTATGTGTTCTTTGCGCTCTTTACGTTCATCTGCGCCTATCCGTTTTATTACCTGATCATCAATTCCATCTCCGCCAATGACGTCGCGGCGCGCGGCGACGTGATCTTTTATCCGATCGGCGTGCACTTTCGTAACTTTACGCAGGTCATCAAGCTGGAGGGCCTGATGCAATCGGCGGTGGTGTCGGTGGGAAGGACCGTGCTGGGCACGGCCGGCACCGTCATCGGCTGCGCGTTCATGGGCTTTATGTTTACGCAGGAGAAGATGTGGGCGAGAAAGTTCTGGTATCGCTTCACGGTGGCGACGATGTATTTTTCCGCCGGCCTGATCCCGTGGTACCTGACCATGCGCAATCTGCACCTGACCAACAACTTCCTGGCCTATGTCATCCCCTCCATCGTGCAGCCCTTCAACATCATCCTGATCAAAACCTATATTGAAAGCACGCCCAAGGAACTTCAGGAAGCCGCAGAAATCGACGGTGCCGGCGTACTGCGCGTGTTCCTGCAGGTGGTTCTCCCCATTTCAAAGCCCATTTTGGCGACTGTTGCGATCTTTGCGGCGGTGGGACAGTGGAACTCCTTCCAGGATACGCTGATCCTGATGACGGATGATTCGCTGTACACGCTGCAATACACGTTGTACCAGTACATCAACCAGGCGTCTTCACTGGCCAAGATGGTGGAGGCCAATGCGGGCGATCTGTCGGCCGTTGCCAACCTGGCCACACAACAGACGCCGATGTCCGTGCGCATGACGGTGTCCGTGGTGGTCGTGTTCCCCATTTTGCTGGTCTATCCGATTTTCCAGCGGTATTTTGTCAAGGGCATCATGATCGGCGCCGTCAAGGGCTGACGCCCTGCAAGCCAGTCGGGAAGACGGGAGAGCCGTCTTTTCATAGCTCAAACAAAGGAGGAAGAAACATGACCAAAAAGATCCTTGCCTGTTTGCTCGCACTCGTGCTGCTGTTGTCGTTGGCGGCCTGTTCGTCTGCGCCGGCGCCGGCAACGGACGCGCCCGGCGCGTCTGCGCCTGCGGCGGAAGAGACCGCGCAGACCGAGACCGGTGAAATCAGCCACGACGAGTTGTACACCATCGAAATGTTCAACACCTATGCCAATTACATGGGCGTGCAGGGCGGATGGTTTGGAAAGATATTGAAGGACAAATTCAATATCGAGCTGAACATCATTGCCCCGCAGGTGGCCGGCACGGGCGACACGCTGTATCAGACACGCTCTGCCGCGGGAAACCTGGGCGACATCATCATTCAGCCCAAGGCGCGCATGGTGAACTGCTATCAGGCCGGCCTGCTGGCCAACATGTCTCCCTACCTGGAGGACTGCGCCAATCTGCAGAAGCTTTCCGTGGCCTATGATTCCATGAAGGAGCTGATGGGAACGGAGGATGTCTACGCCATACCCGGCCGTGTGTCCAACGCCAGCCCCACAAAGGCTGCCGGTCGCGGCGTTAACCCCGAACAGGGCATCTTCCTGCGCTGGGACGCCTACATGTCCGTCGGAGCGCCCGAGGTGGAAACGCTGGAGGAGGATCTGGTCGCGCTGCTGTACAAGATGCAGGACGAGAACCCCACCAACAAGAACGGGGACAAGGTGTATGCCTTCTCCGCCTTCCCCGACTGGGATGGCAACACCGTGCGCGCAGCGCGCGAAATGCTGTATCTGTATGGCTACGGCAACGCTCAGGGCTATTACTGGATGACATACGATGGAAGCGACGTGGTCTCCCTGCTGGACGACGGCGGCATCTATTACAGATGGCTGAAGATTTTCAACAAGGCGTATCGCGACGGCTATTTCGATCCCGACTCTTCGACCCAGACCTGGGACATGATCGCTTCCAAGGCGAAGGACGGACGGGTGCTGTTCAGCTGGTGGACCTTCCTGGGCACCAACATCCACAGCACATCCTTTGACCCAGAGACGCAGTATGGCTACGGCTGGGTGACCACCAAGGACACCCTGCTGTCCAACGTCGGCTACAACCGGTACGGCCTGGAGGGCAACGCCTACGCGATGGGCAAGAACGCCAAGTATCCCGAGCGCATCATGGAGTTCCTGGACTGGCTTGCCTCCGAGGAAGGCATCCTCTACTTCAACGCCCTTGTGGAAGGCGTCACCTATGAAATGGTGGACGGACATCCCGTTCTGACGGAATTCGGCTTGGACAGCAGCGACGACAAGGTCGCGCCCGAATCCATGGGCGGCGGCGACTGGAGCGACGGCTCGTGCCAGATCAACTATCCCCTGGTCCATGTGGACGACAACATCTCCCTGCTGGGCGGCGTCACCGGAAACTCCGCACTGTGGGAGTCCACGCTGACCAATCAGAAGAATGCCTGCAGCATTCAGTGGGAGGAGCTCAACGGCACCTATTCGCCGCTGGAATATCTCGCCGATCACGACCAGCTGGTGGTGGTTCCCGGCACGGACTACTCCGCGCCTGCCGACCCCTCCGACATTCAGACCATGCGCGCCCAGCTGCAGGAGATCACCAAGGCAGCGGGCTGGCGGATGATCTATGCGGCGTCGGATGAGGAGTTTGAGTCCATTTGGACGGAGATGAAGGCACAGCTGCCGGACTTCGGCCTGGACGAGGTCAACGCATATGACATGGAGATCGTTGATGCGATGATCGCCGCCCGCCAGGAGGCGCTCAAATAACATCCTGGGAAAGCGGTACCCGCGCCAGGGGGAACGGGCGCGCCGCTCCTTCCTGCGCGGTCAGGCCGTGTGGAACAGGAAGGTGGCTGAACAGAGCAGACCCATATTCAACAGAATGAGGGAAAAGAAGATGAAAACATTGACAGGGTATATGGCCGGCGTCAATCTTGGCGGCTGGATCTCGCAATATCGCGGAAATTTGGCAAGGAACCCCGAAGGACACTTCGATGCTTTTGTCACCCAAAAGGACATTGAGCAAATCGCTTCCTGGGGCATGGATCACGTCCGCGTCCCGCTGGATTACTCGCTGATCCAGTACGACGAACGAACGGGAAGGTACGATGAGAAAGGATTCCGCTACCTGGATCGGTGCCTGCAGTGGTGCAAAAAGGCGGGCCTGAACCTGATCATTGACCTGCATCAGGCGCCCGGATTTTCCTTCGACACGCCGGACCAAAACACGCTGTTTGATGACGCCGGCCAGCAGGAACGGTTCATCAATCTGTGGCGGTACATCGCGAGCCGATACAAAGGCGAAGGCCAGAACGTCATGTTTGAGCTGCTCAACGAGATCGTTGAAAAGACATCGGAGCGCTGGAACGCGCTGGCTTCCCGGACCATTCAGGCCATCCGACAGATCGACCGCGCGCACTGGATTGTCATCGGCGGCATCGACTACAACAGTGTTTGGCGGCTGAAGGAAATGCCGGCCTTTGACGACGACAAAATCGTCTATAACTTCCACATGTACGTCCCCATGCAGCTGACGCACCAGCATGCGTCCTGGACGGCGCTGAAGGATTATCCCGTGGACTTTGTCTACCCCTCGCCCATGCAGCCCTACAAGGACTATGTGGAACAGGAGGAGAGAAGCGAGGCCCATCCGCGGTATGACGACGACCTCTACGCCAGGCTGGATGTGATGGACAAGCAGTTTGTCCATGCGTTCCTGCGTCCGGCACGGGAGTTTATCGAGGCGCGCGACGTGCCCCTGTACTGCGGCGAATACGGCGTGATTGACGTCGCGGATGCCCAGAGCAGGGCGAACTGGACCCGGGACGTGGCGGAGTTTTGCCTGCAAAACGGAATCGGCAGGGCGATGTGGAGCTATCGCGGCATGGGATTTACCATGGTGGATCGCGAAGGAAAGGCAATCGACGGGGAACTGGTTCGGGCTGCGGCGAAGCATTGACGCAATCCGAAAAGAAGATAAAGGGGGGTAGGTTATATGCATCTGTTTTCCACACTGTTTACGGCGCAGACCGTGGGCAAGGACTTTTACTCAGACGATGAAATCCGCAAGGCCATTGCGTGGTGCAAGGCGTCCCGGCTGCAGAAGGTCTATGTGGAGTCCTTCCGCAACGGCCTGTTTGTCGAACAGAGGCAGCTGGAGAAGGTGCGCGACCTGTTTGAGGAGGAGGGCTTCCTTGTGCACGGCTGCGTGACCACGACGGGGTTGCCGCGCAGTTCCAACGTGGGCGGAATGGACGTGGGCTGCTATTCCGCGCCGGAGACCCGGGAGAAGATGACGGAAATCTTCAAACGGACGGCCAGCGTCTTTGACGTGGTGATGATTGATGACTTCCTGTTTACGACCTGCACCTGCGAGCTGTGCGATGCGGCGCGCGGAGAGAGGAGTTTTGCGGACTACCACAGCGACGTCATGCACGAGATGAGCGTCGAGAACATACTCAAGCCCGCGCACGAGGCCAATCCTGGCTGCAAGGTCATCATCAAATATCCGCTGTGGTATGAGAACTTCCATCGCAACGGTTACGAGACCGTCCGGCAGACGCGCGACTTCGACCTGATTTGGGCGGGAACGGAAACACGTGAGCCCGACTCCAGGAGATGGGGGCTGTATCCCCAGACGCAGGCGTTTTTCTTCATGAACTGGGCCAACAAACTGGGCGGCGGAAAGTGCATGGGCGGCTGGTACGATCCCTACACCTGCAGACCGGCGACTTATCTGGAACAGGCGCGGCAGACGGTGCTGGCGCAGGCAAGAGAGAGCATGCTTTTCTGCTATGGCTCGCTCAATGTCCAGAAGGAAATCGAGGAAGTGGGCATCGACGGCTACACGCCGGGCGTGGCCAACACCGAGGCGCTGCGCGGTGAACGCGACGGCCTGGACCGGCTTGCCTACATGATCGAGAACAAGACCGTCGTGGGCGTGTCTGTACCCAAGAAACCCGATGACGATGCCAAGAAAGAAAGCTATATTTCCAGCATTTACGGCTTGCTGGGCATCCCGGTCAACCCGGCGGTGGTGCTGGAGGATCAGGCCACAAGCGTGATCCTGGGCCCCCAGGCGGCAGGCTACCGGGGCGTGCGCGATTACCTGTTGCGCATGACCGAAAAGGGCGTGCCGGTGGTGTGCACAAAAGGGTTTGAATCGATGACCGGTTACCGGTCCGCTGCAGACGTTCCGGTCATCGATACGTCGCTGCAGGGCAAGCTGCCTGTCGGCGGCGACGAGGCCGACAACTGGAATCTGATGCAGATGCCCGAGGCGGAGCTCAGCGCGCTGCGCGATTACCTGACCCGTCCGCTGGGGTTGACGCTGCGCGCGCCCACGCGCGTGGCCCTGAACCTGTATGACGACGACCTGGAGGTGCTGCAGAACTTCAACGACTTTGACGTGCAGGTTGAGCTCGACCTGTTTGGCCGCAACCGCAAGACGCGCGCGGTCAAGCTGGTGCTTTCGGAAGGCAGGCGCGTGTCGCTTGCGCGCGAGGCGACGCGGTATCGGATCACCCTCCCTGCCCGCACGCTGGCCGTGCTCAACTGACGCGCGGAGAAAAACAGTGCCCCGGCGTCTGCGGCGCCGTTGGAAAGGGAAGGGGACGGCAGAAACGCTGCCGTCCCCTTTTGGTATGGATCAGGTCAAAGATTGCTCTGCATTCGGTCCGCCCTCCTGCGCACGGCCTGGCCAAGGCTTGTGAGGCAGAGGAGCGTGGCGACCAGGAAGGCGCCCGGGATGAGGATCGTCCACCAGGAGCCGGTCAGCAGAGCCTTTTCCGAGAGCGAGAGCATGCTGCCCCAGGTGACCACCTCCACGGGAAGGCCGATGCCCATAAAGCTGAGCGTGGATTCGGCCAGCATGGCGCTGCGCACGTTCATCACCACCATAAAGAGAATGGAGGGGAGGAAGTTGGGCGCCAGATGCCTGCGAAGCACGTAGAAAAAGCCTGCGCCCATGCACCTGGCCGCAAGGACGGATTCGTCGTTGCGCATCTGCCGCACCTCGGTGCGGACCACCTTGGCAATGGACGTCCAGCTCGTAAGGCCGATGACGAGGGAGAGGCTCACGGCGTTGGCCTCGCCCAGGATGGCCTGCAGCAGGATGACGAGCAGCAGGCCGGGAACGCTGAGCAGGATCTCCGTCAGGCGCATCAGCAGAGCGTCAAGCCGCCGGGGCGCCATGCCGCTGGCCGCGCCCACGACAACGGCGATGCAGGTGGACACCAGCGTGGAGGCGATGCCGATGAACAGGGAGAGGCGGCCGCCCGACCAGATCATGGAAAAGAGGTCGCGGCCCAGGCTGTCGGTCCCGAACGGAAACGCGCCGCACGGAGCGGCATTGCAATGGCTCAGATCCATATACGCGAGGTCCCTGGTCGTCAACAGGGGGACCGTCAGGCACCCCGCCGCGATGATGAACAGAACGGCCAGGGCCAGAACCGGTTTTCCGGCGGCCCACGGCTTTTTTTTGCCGGCGGTTCCGGCGCGGGCGGCAGCATGCCCACCCGCTCAAAGGAATATATCGCGAGATTTGATTCTTACTCTCACCAGCTTCTTCCGCCACCAAATCCCTTGAAAACTTCCGACTTAACTTCTGTCCAACTTGGGCAGAAGTTAAGTCAGTCCTAAAGCCTTGCCGCTTGATCGCCTCCAATTTCATCCGATACGCCCAGGCCTTCTCGCTGGGCAGCAGCGTCTCCCGCTGTCGCAGGTTGGAATCCACCATGAGGATGGTAGCGGTATCATCATCCAGCTCGCGCACGGTCACCGGCACCTTGTCAAGTCCGGCGAGCTTCGCGGCCTCCACGCGGTTATGCCCGGAGATGATCTCATATCCCCCGTCCAGCGGCCGCACCAGCACAGGCATGAGCACGCCGTGCTCGCGGATGCTGTCTGTCAGCTCCCGCAGCTTTTCATCCGTATAGAGATGAAAGGGATGCCCCGAGAAGGGCCGCAGATCCTCCACCGGCAGCGTATCCACCGCAGGCAGCTCCGGCCCCTGCGGCACAGTGGGCTCGAATAGCTTATCTAGCGGTGTGAAGGGCACATCGTTCGCGGTCGCGCGCTCTCTCATTGGCCAGCACCTCCCCCGTCAGCTTGTCATAGGCCTGCGCGGCCTTCCCGTCCGGGTCATACGCATAGATGCTCTTGCCCCTTGCGCTGCTCTCCGTCACCCGGATGGACGTCGGGATCTCCGTGTCAAATACCTTGATGTACTCCCCGTAGTTCTCGCGCAGCTTTTCCACCAGGTCGCGCGAAAACAGTGGCCTGCGATCCATCATGGTCACGAGCACCCCCTCGATGCGCAGCTCCGGGTTCAGCTTGCGCTGCACCCGGTGAATGGTCTGGAACAGCATCTTCAGTCCCGCCGTGGAGAAATACTGCGGCTGCGTGGGGATGAGCACGGAATCCGCTGCGGCCAGCGCGTTGACCGTCAGTATGTTCAGCGACGGCTGACAGTCGATGAATATGTAGTCGTACAGCGGGCGCACACTGTCGATGTACTGCCGCAGCACACTCTCCCGCCCAAACTCGTTGAGCAGACTGGCTTCGTACCCTGACAGCTGTATGGATGCCGGAATCAGGTCCACGCCCTCTGGATGCCGCAGGATGTCCTCGCTCGGCTCGAGCGCCTGCTCATTGGCCGTTTTGTACAGGAGCGTAGAAGGTGGTCGCCTGTTCATCCGGGTTTGTCCAGCCCAGGCTCATCGTCAGGTTGGCCTGGGGATCCAGGTCGATGAGCAGCACGCGCCGCCCCTCTGCCGCCAACCCCACGCCCAGATTGTGCG
>CAJJNQ010000046.1 GCA_905193155.1 uncultured Christensenella sp. | reverse complement strand
CGCCGAACGGGGCCATGGGTCAAAATCTCGTGTCCATTTTCTTGGGTACAGTTTATTCCGCGTGTGGGTCGCGGTGTGGGTCAGTAATTGACCCACATTTTGGCTCGCACTATTTTCGACGTTTTTGCAACGAAAAAGCACCGAAAACCGAAGTTTTCGATGCTTTTGGAGCTGCTGGGCAGATTCGAACTGCCGACCTCATCCTTACCAAAAGAAAAGGCTATGTCATGTTTAGCTCATTTTCGTTGAATTTGTCGCAAAAAGCTCGAATTTACCTATGAGTTTATTATACATAGAGCGGTCTCGTTCAGTCCTGTTCCGTCCCCATAAACACCAAATAAACACCAATGCCACAGCTTACTTGTTATGGTACTGCTACATGGTCGGTGTGATCTTCTCCGTAGCAGTCCGCCCAGCATACCTTGTACATATTCAGCCTTCCGGCCGTTCTGGTGATGTTCATTTTGTTGCCCTCCCAAGATGTAAGTATTGGTGAATCGATGAGCGCATAGCGCTCGCCCGATTCACTTACTCACCGAAGGCGCAAAGAAAAAGCCCTGTCAAGCGGACCGTGGAATAAGTCCAGTCCGCAGACTGGGCCTTATGCCGCGAAAGCCGCTTTACAGGAGCTTTTCTCTTTGTGGTAAAGGCACACCGTAACATAACCAGGTCACGCTGCAGTGTCGATCTGATCCGCACGGTACGCTTTCTTGTGTTACATCATCGATTATTTTTCTTCGCCAAGTGGAAACACACTCTAAACTTTTTTGTATTGACTGGTTGATTCCATTTGGCTTGATTTGATACCAATTATCCCAATCCTATGGGGTATCCGATTTTCTGCTATCAAAAAGCTATCAGGGGACGCTATCAATAGCGGAAAGATTCCACCTGAGTTGTCCTCGTGGAGGGAACGGATCATGCCCGCGAAAATCCTTGTCGCAGATTTCTCCATTTGGACGATGGATAACAAGCTCGGATTCCTGATTGCGGGAAATGCTCCGTGCAATTTTGATTGCTTCTGTTTGTGTCTGGGTTCTCGCTGTAGCGCGGGAGTTCCTTTCGCCTTTTACCTGCCACCCGGCGGTCTGTAAAGTAAGCGGCTTGTACACCGACCGCAGATCAAGGCAGTAAGCGGCAGCTTCGGAACGGCAAAACCAGGCCTGCAATTGTGCGGTGGTGCCCTGACCTGGTACAAAAGACCGCCATCTCAAGGAGAACGACTGAGATGGCGGTCTTTTATTTATGCCGGCAATTTTATGGCTTATTCACTATTTTATGCCCCGAGAGCATCCAGGACATACTGCGTTAAAACGGAGACCCCGACGGAAAGAGCACTCTCGTCAAAAACATTATCGCCGCAGTGCAGCCCTATTTTTGTAGCAGGATCGTTGTTGGCTGAGCCGACAAAAAGCTGAACGCCCCTGCTGTATTCCAGAAAAACAGAAAAATCGTCGGAGCCCATGCTCGGAAACTCCGTTATGATCCCATGACCCTTTCCGAGGATCTTTTCTGCCGCCACAAGAATAGCCTGCGTCGTTTCGGGATCGTTTATCACCGGCGGGATTCCAGGATCTTCAAAGATGACAGTGCCCTCAGCACGCATTGCGCTGCAAACGCCCTCGGTGATCCGGATGATTGCCTCTTTGTTGTGCTTGCGTGAGTCAGGGTATAGGCTGCGCAGCGTTCCGGTGATCGTCACCTCCCGCGGGATCGCATTCGCTGCCACTCCCCCGGAAATCGTTCCGAAGGTCAGGACAGCCGGCTTGGTTGGCTGCGTTTCTCTGGAAACAACGGTCTGGAGCTGCGCGATCAGGTATGCGCTGACTACAATAGGATCAACGCACAGGTGCGGATATGCACCGTGTCCGCCAACGCCTTTTACCGTGATCGTAAAGTGATCGCTGGCCGCCTGCGCGGGACCGGGCATCACGGAAATGCTTCCCACAGGAACGGCCGGGTGCACATGTGTCCCCACAACAATATCGGTCTTTGGCGTAAAGTCCATCGCACCGGCTGCCGCCATCGCGTATGCGCCGCTCGCTCCCTCCTCTGCCGGCTGGATCACGATCCGGACATTGCCATGCAGAGCTTCCCTGCGCTCCTGAAGAAGCCTGGCACAGTAGAGCGCGGTGACTGCGTGGATGTCATGCCCGCAGCAGTGGCAGACACCTTCAACGCACGACGCAAAGGGCAGCCCCGTCCGCTCCTGGATAGGCAGAGCGTCCATGTCGTTTCGAATGCAGATGGTCGGCCCATCATGCACCCCACGGATCAGTGCGCTCACACCCGTCTCCATATCAAGGGGCTCCAGCTCTACGCTGAACTCTTGCAGCCGCTGCTTCAAAAAGGCGGTCGTCCGGTACTCGTGAAAGGCCAGCTCCGGATGCCTGTGCAGCTGCCTTCTGTCTGCGATCATCGCTTCTTCCAGCGCCTTGATTTCATTTCTCAGATCCATTTCCAAATTCTCACCTTTCTCTTTCCGTGCTTGCTTTTGCTCTCCGAATTCGATAAAATCATATGGATGCAGGCGCGCGCTCTCCGGCCGGAACGTCAGTCATAATGCGCAGGATCTCCTCGTCGGTCTCGCGCATACCGAGACGTGCCAATCTGCCAATGTTCGTAATGGTCTTTTCGACATCCTCGCCGACCAACCCGTCGCCGGCATGAAAGTTGCGGCCGCTTTTACACATTTCCCATCCGGTAATGCCCGCATCCACCGCCGCCGCGATCTTTGCCGCACAGGAAGGCTTTGCGCCATCGCAGACAATGCCCGATGCAATGGCGAGAGCGTTTTCCAACGTGTGCGCGATCTGCGGGTAATCCGCTCCGTCCAGGAAGGCGATAGCCGCGCCTGCCGAGCAGCCGGCGCTCACTGCGCCGCAGTACGCGCTCAGGCGTCCGATGCCGGATTTCAAATGAATCGTCAGCAGATCCGAGAGCAGAACGGCTCTCATCTCCTGCTCGGCGTCCGCACCGATCTCCTTGGCGTAGGCCATCACAGGGACCGATGCGGTAAGGCCCTGATTTCCGCTTCCGGATACGATCACCACCGGCATTTCGCACCCGCTCATGCGGGCGTCCGATCCGGCGGCGGCCGCCGCTCGGAGACGGCAGCGGAGGTTCTCGGGAGCCGAATCCCAGATCGTCCTTCCGATGCCCGCGCCCCAGCGGTGCTCCATGCCCTCCTCAGCGATCGCGCGGTTGTACTGCATCTGCCGCGCAAGCAGTGCGCGAACCTCCGCGAGATCGCAGCTGCGCGCATAATCCAGAATGCTCTCCACCGACAGGAACGAGCGGTCGGTAAGGCCGCTTTCCCCCCGCATTTCCGTCTTATTCTCCGCCGGCAGAGCTTGTCCGTCCTTTTCGATTCGGACAATATTGGTGTGGAAGTCGCGAATTTCGACCTCTGCCGAATGTCCCTCCGCGTAGACCTTGATCTCAATGTCGAAGATCGCGCCGCTCCGGCTTGCACGCACCTCGATGGGGCAGCTCTTCAAAAGAGACGCAATGTCCGCCTGCTGCCGCTCCGTTATGCTGCTGATGACCTCCAGTTTCCGCTCGGCCTGCCCTGCCGCGATGCCCGCCGCAGCCGCGGCAGGGATCCCCTTGAGGCCATTGGTATTGGGGACAACGACGCTCTTCGCGTTTTTTATGATGTTTCCGCTGACGGATATCTCTACGCGGGTCGGGGCCTTGCCTAATGTCTCCCGGGCAACTGCCGCGGCATAGGCGATCGCGATCGGCTCCGTACAGCCCATCGCGGGAAGCAGCTCCTCGTGCAGGATCTGCACGACCTGCTTTTGCTGAATATCGGAAAAAATCATTTCTAAATCACCTTTCAAAATCTTTTGCAGCATGGGAGGAACACGCAATGACGCTCAATCAAATCAAATACATGGTCAAGGTGGCGGAATACGGTTCGATCAACAAGGTCGCCAGCATGTCCTTTGTCTCCCAATCCGTTATTTCGACCGCAATAAAAAATTTGGAGCAGGAGCTTGGCCGCAGCCTTTTTATCCGCACCGCAAAGGGCGTTGTGCTGACCCCCTTCGGCAAAACGTTTCTTGCCTATATCACACCGATTTGCGAGCAGATCCGCCTCATAGACAACATGGTCTATCAGAAGGGCAGGCAAGCCAATCAGCGGCTCCGCATCGCGTCGAATGGCTACAACTTTCTCAGCATGTTCCTCAAAGACATTTACAACAAATATAGCGAGGATGGGATCCAAATCGACCTGCGCGAGGATTCCAGCACCGATATCATGAGCCTGATCGCCAACAATCTCTCCGACATCGGTCTGTGCTGCATCTACGACTGCCACATGAGTGCCTTTACAGAACAGCTCAATGTGATGAAGCTGGAATTTCACCCGATCACTCGTTTGGATCTGTGTGTTATGGTCGGGCCGAAAAACCCGCTCTTCCGGCTTAAAGAGAACTGGGTGACCGCGGATATGCTTCTTCCCTATCCCGCCGTTATGTACTCCTACATGGATACCGGGCCCTTTTCCGACGTGATGAGCCGTCTAAATCTGAAAACAAGTGTCAGTCTCTTCCGTGTTTCTTCCCGTGCCGCCCTTTATGAAATGGTCAGCTTCACGGACGCCTATTATCTCAACTCGGACTATCACAGATGCAACTTCCTTAAGCAGTATCAATATGATGAGATCGAATTCCCCTCTTATTTTCGTTCGCGTCTTTTCACCGCAGCACGGGCATCGGACAAACTCACTTTCTCTCATTGATCTTATGTTGAACAGTTTTGAAACATGTGCAGACCCAGCTCGCACGAAAGATAGCGCATCATCTCGCAGCCTGCCACACAGTTTCCCTTGGCGTCAAGCGCGGGGCTATAGATGCTGATGCCCGCGCGGCCATGTACCGCCGCCATCAGTCCGCCGCCGACACCTGACTTGGTCGGCACGCCGACCTCGGCGGCAAAGCGGCCCGAGCCGTCGTACATCCCGCAGGTCAGCATGATGGAGAGCACGGTGCGGACAGTCTCCGGCTTCAAAAGCCGCTCCCCTGTCGCGGTACTCACGCCGCCGTTTGCCAGCAGGAGCGCAAAGTTTGCGAGCGACTCCGCCGTAACGTTCAGCGCGCAGAGCTTGGTGTAAAGCTCGATGCTGTTGTCCACGTTCGCCGTGATGATGCCCTTGCTCTTGAGCAGATACGCAATGGCGCGGTTGCGGTCGCAGGTCTCCATCTCCGAAAGGTAGACCTGCCGGTTGAGCGTGATGTCCGGGTCCGCGCAGAGTTTGCGCGCATAGTCGAGCATTACATCGAACGATACATAGTCGATGATAGTACTCTCCACCGCGATCACGCCGGAGTTGATCATCGGGTTGAAGGGCTTGTTTGGCTGTAAGTCGAGCTCCACGATCGAATTAAAGGCCTCGCCGGACGGTTCCATCCCAACACGGCTGAAGGCCTCCTCCATGCCGCGCACCTCGAGCGCCTTGCAGAGTGAGATGACCTTTGAGATGGACTGGATGGTAAAGCGGATGCCTATGTCGCCCTCGCGGTAAACAGAGCCGTCCGGCAGCGTCACGCAAATGCCCAGTGCATCCCTGCGTGCTTTGGCAAGCTCCGGGATATATGCCGCGACGCTGCCATGCGGAGTCTGTTCGTGCCCAATGGCCATCGCCTCATGCAGCGTCGCTCTGATTTTCTGTTCTTTCACGTCTGTTTTTCTCTTTTACTCTTAGTTTTTTCTCAGCGTTTATTGGAACACCGCTATAGTTCTCACCATTCAGAGCAATGTCAATACTCGTCACCGCGTCGAAGTCCGCCGCGAAGAGCTTTTGGCGGCACAGCGTATCATAGGATACCGCCGTCAACTGATCATATACGCTCTCAGAAATTCCATAAACGATCTGCGGCTGTCCAACTCGCACGTAACAGGTAACATCGGGGAGATCATCCTCGCCTTTTTCGACGGCTTCATTATAGGCCGCGACTTCCTCCTGATTGCGGGAGAGACGCAACAGCAGGTTCCCGCTATCCCCCCACATTTCCGTCACCGTTCCTTGTGCTGTACGCCATCTTGATTGTCAGCTCAGGGTCATTCGGCCCGAAGGCTACAAACTCCTTGTCGGTCACGTTGTAGCTGATATAGTTTATCAAGCTCAGAGATCGAACTGTGCCCAGGATGGTATCCACATTGTCTGTAGCCTGCAACGACTATCTCCACTAAGTTTCTATATGCAAGTTCTCCGAGTGCAGTCGTCAATCTACTACCAAGCATTGGTAAAATGCTATTCTGCTGCTCAGGCGAAAGAATACCTGCCTTGCTTAAAATGCACACGTCGATGAAAGCGGAGTGCAACCACTATACCGAAGCAACAAGATATTTGCAATTACCCGCTACATAATATTTCCCGCTATCAGCAGGCAGAAAAAAACAACTGCCACACTCCATTTGAAAGTTCCCGCCCTCACTTGCAATCGTGCCACTGCCAGATATCGGTAATACTACAACGAAGGATTCTTTTCCACAATATCCTTGTGTGCAGCCCATTTTCTCATCTACTATGAAATACTTGCAACATATCAAGTGGCTGCTAAAGTCATTTGTTTGGCTGACGGGGGTCAGATTGACAACGTCACAAGCTTTTTGGATATGTAATTTCCGCGACCGCCCCCTATTATCCCTGCGGTCATAATCGTAAATGCGATAAGTCACATCTGAGCTTTGCTGTATCTCAGCCAGCAAAATTCCCTTACCAATCGCATGGATTGTACCCGCTGGAATCAAATAGGCATCCCCTGGTTTGACATATTGCTTATGCAAAAGATTTGGCAGGGAATGATCCTCTACGCTTTTAGAGAACTTCTCTTTTGAGATTGTATGCTCCGGTCCGATGAACAGGTATGACTCTGGTTCAGCATCCAGAATATACCACATCTCTGTTTTTCCCCACTGCCCTTCGTGTTTGGTCGAATACTCATCATTCGGATGGACTTGAATCGACAGGCTTTCCCGCGCGTCGATGTATTTGACCAAAAGCGGAAAATGAGAGAGCGCTGCACAGTGACTTCCAAGCACACGGTTTCCTTCTGCAGCAATATAATCCGCCATCGTTTTTCCCGCATACATTCCATTTGTAATGATAGATGACTTACCATTTTCGCAGGAAAGCATCCATGCTTCAGCCAAGTTATCCCCTTCGCAATTTAGGCCGAATTCGTCGTACAGCCTTGTTCCTCCCCAAAGCGCACTACGGCAGTACGGACTCAATCTTAACATTTTTCCCTTTCTAAAGAAGAGGGGACGTCACATGACATCCCCCATTCACTCAATTTAATATTTGTTTTACCTGCTCACTACTGGTGCAAGCAAGCACCTTATGCACAAGTTCACGGCACGCGCCGTCATGGCACGCGGCCAGCGTCTTGCGTGCGCGCGTGACCGAGCTGGCCGACATGGACAGCTCATGGATGCCCATGCCCCAGAACACCGGCAGCAGTGCGGGGTCCGCCGCGGCTTCGCCGCACATACCGCAGAAGATGCCGTTGTCCTCCGCCGCCCTCGCCGCCATGGCGATGAGACGGAGTACCGCCGGCTGATACGGCGTGTACAGGTATTCCACCGACGCATTGCCGCGCTCGACGGCCAACGTGTACTGGATCAGATCGTTCGTACCAATCGAGAAGAAATCCACTTCCTTAGCCAGGCAGTCCGCCAGCAGCGCGGCCGATGGGATCTCGATCATGATACCGACCTTGACCGGCGCAACATGCTCACCCTCGGCCAGCAACTCTTCCCGCGCCTGCGCGAGCATGGCCTTGGCCTCCCGCAACTCCTCGAGTGAGGAGACCATCGGGAACATGATATGCAGGTCGCCGTAGACCGACGCACGCAGCAACGCCCTGAGCTGGACGCGGAAGAGATCCTTTCTCTGCAAGCACAGCCGGATCGCACGGAAGCCGAGGAACGGATTGTCCTCTTTCGGCAGCGCCAGCGCAGGCAGATCCTTGTCGCCGCCGATGTCCAGCGTGCGCACAATTACAGGCTGCCCCGCCATCGTCTCAAGCACCTCGCGGTACGCGGCGAACTGTGTCTCCTCGTCCGGAAGCCCCTCGTGATCCATATAGAGGAACTCACTGCGCATCAGTCCGATGCCCTCAGCGCCTTTCTGCATGGCATCCCTGGCGTCGGCCGGCGTGCCGATGTTGGCGCAGATGCGCCCCTCGATGCCGTCCGCCGTGCAGCTCTTCTGGGTGCGGTACTGCTCCAGATCCGAGGCGACGCGCGCCAGCTCCTCCTGCTCGCGCAGGAACGCCTGCCGCTCCGCCTCGCTCGGCGAGAGGATGAAGCGTCCCGTCTCGCCGTCCACGATCGCGCACGCGCTGTCCTTGATCGCGTCGAGGTCAAACTCCAGCCCGCTGACCGCCGGTATCCCGAGGTTGCGGGTGATGATGCCGGTGTGGGAATAGTAGCCGCCGGTTTCTGTCGCAATGCCAGCGATATGGCGCAGATCCAGACGGATCGTGTCGGACGGCGTCAGCTCCGCCGCGACGAGAATCGTATCCTCCGGCAGCGCGTCGAAGTGCATACGCTCCTGCTCGAGGACGTGCAGCAGCAGCCGCTCGCGTATGTCTTTGACATCCGCCGTCCGCTGGGAAAGATACTCATCGTCGGCCTGCGCGAACATTGCTGCGATCTCCGAAAGCACGCCATCCGCCGCCTGCGCGGCGTTGCAGCGCTCGTCCCCGATCTTCTCAAGGATCGGCTCCACCACGGAATATTCGTCCTGCAAAAGCGTCAGCTGCGCGTCCAGGATCTCCGCCTGTCCCGCGCCGTTCGACGCCTTTGTGCTCTCCAGAAGCGCCTTCGTCTCCTCCACAGCGGCGGCGTGCGCCGCGCGGAAACGCGTCTTTTCCACCTCAAGCTCCTCCGGAACATAATCCGGAATCACCAGAGTTCTCTTTCTCATGACCGCAATATGCCCCATCGCTACGCCCGGGGAGATTGCTTTTCCCTGATATACCGCAGACACCTGTTTCACATCCTTATTCTCCCAGGCCGTTTTCGACCGCCTGAACAATGGCGGCGAGCGCTTCTTCCTCACACTCTCCGTCGCAGATCACCTCGATCATCGTACCACACTTGACGCAGGCTGACAACACGCTGACCATGGATTTTCCATTGAACAGCTTGCCACCCTTGGAGATGCGGACATTGCAGGGAAACTGCGCCGCCGTTTTCACAAACACATTTGCCGGGCGGGCATGGAGGCCCGCCTCATTATGTACATTCACTTCCTGTTTTACCATTTGTGCGTTCCTCCCAATATTATTCTCTCGCTGTATTCTCTTCCAAAAACAGGATCACATCCGCAAGCGTGTCGAACCGCCGCGTCAAGAGCGCGGAGATTTCCTCGTCCGGCTCGCGCAGGTCTGGCACCATGCAGGCGATGAAGCCGCCGGCGTACGCCGCGCGGATGCCGTTGTAGCTGTCCTCCAGAACGACGGTCTCCGCCGGGATCGTCCCGATCTCCGCCGCCGCGCGCAGGAAGATCTGTGGGTCCGGCTTGCTGCGCTCGACCATGTCGCCGCAGATGCGGCAGGGGAAGTCGTCCAGCATCCCCGTCAGGCCCAGATTGCGCTCCGCGGCCTCTCGCGAGCTGGAGGTCGCCATGGCCCAGCGGTAGCCGTGCGCGCGCAGGTATTTGACCAGCTCGCGCAGCCCCGGCTTGACCGGCAGTCCGTGCTCGCGGATGTATTGCCGCGTAAACGCGATCCGCTTTTCGCGGATGCCGTAGAAATCGTAGTCCGGGCCGTACTTTTCCAAGTAAAGCCGCGCGATGTCCTTCACGCTCCTGCCCATCATGTCCGGCATGCCGCTGCGCAGGTCGATCCCCAGCTCCTTTTCCACATGGTCAAAGGCGAGACTGCTGATCCGCTCGGTATCGAACATGAGCCCGTCCATATCAAACAGAATACCGCGAATCCTCATATCTCAGACTCCTGTGGGCTTGAAGCGCTCGTAGTCCAGCGCGGAGACATCCACGCTCGTCGGCTCACCCATGACTATCTGCGTCACGATCTTGCCGACGGCAGGGCCGATGGCAAAGCCGTGGCCGGAGAAGCCGCAGGCAAGCACCAGGCCGGGCACCTCGGGGATCTCCTGAATGATGGGCAGACGGTCGACCATGGAGTCCAGCCAGCCCGCCCAGTGGCGGACGACCTTGACGTCCTTGAGCGCCGGGATGAACTTGCCGATCGCGCGGCACTTGTCCGGCGACTGCTTGCCCGTGTTGATGGGGCGGTCGTCGTAGCACTCCTCATAGCGCTCGAGGTTCGTGTTGCCGCCGAAGATGAACGAGCCGTGCTTGGTCTGGCTGCCGTAGAAGTTGCCGTCCGCCGAGGACAGGCGCACCTTCGTCATCGGGGGCTGGACCTCGGTGATAAGGCACTCATCCACGCGCTTGAGGAACGGGATCCAGAGTCCGACCGTCTTGGCGATGCGGCGGGAGTTGAAGCCCGCAGCCAGCACGATGTGCTCGGCCTCGTACACATTGCCCGCTTCGGTGAGCACCTTGCGGCAGCGGCCGTGCATCTTTTCCAGTGCGATCACGTTCTCGCCCGTGATGTAATCCACGCCCAGACGGCGCGCAGCACAGTAATAGGCCAGCGTCGTCACCATGGGGTTTGCGTGTCCGTCCATCTCGCTGTAGAGCGCCTGCTCGACATAATCCGAAATAATGGGGCAAATCGCACGCGCCTCATTGACGTCCACGATGCGGGATGGCACATTCGCCTTGAGGTCCTTTGCGAGCTTGACCTGCAAGCTTTTCATCTGCGACTCAGAATGTGCCATCGTCAAGCTACCGCCGACGACATACTCCAGATCTGCGTCCAGCTCCTCGCCCAGTGTCGGCCAGATGTCATAGATTGCCATCGCGGCCAGCTCCGCTTCGGGGGAAACACGTCCAGCCAGACGGACGCCCGCGCCGTTTCGACTGGATGCACCGTCGCCGACGTTCGGATACTTTTCCAGCACGAGCACACTCTTGCCGCGCTTGGCCAGCTCATAGGCCGTGGCGTTGCCGACGATACCGGAGCCGATCACGATCACATCCGCTGTTTTAGTCATGGTCGAACACCTCATTTCCATACGAACTCACCGTCACGGGACGCGCCGGCCCGCGCGCGGTGCAGTCATCCAGCTCCGCGGGGCGCTGACCGAGCTCAGCCGCGATCACGCCCTTGACGATCCGCCCGCAGGTCTTGCCCTGACACAATCCCATGCCCGGGCGCAGGAAACGGCGGACCTCCGTCATGGTGAACATGCCCTCATGCACCGCCTTGCGGATTTCACCTTTCGTGATCTCCTCGCAGCGGCAGACGATCAGATCGTCGTCCGGCCGGGGCACAAACGGCCCAATGTCTTTATTTCTATCGATGACTGCCATCTTACTTCACCTCTCTGCTAAAAAAGCGCGCTTTCATCGCCGCGTCCTTGGGGACACGGATCGTCAACAGCCTCGTCTGGTCAAAGGCAGGACTCGTCCTGCACTCCACGACCTCCGCCTCGCACACCGTTGCGCCGCTGCGCCCGAGCGCCACACCGCGCTCGCCCTTTTCGGGCAGGGGGAGAAGCTCGTAGGGCATCGTCACGGTCGCCCAGCCGTCGCCGGCGTCCTCGTTCACCAGGAAGATCGCCTGGCCGGGGCAGGACGCGACGCACATGCCGCATCCCACACACTTGGCCGCCTCGTCCACCTCGGGGAGATGCGTGATCGCGCTGCCGACCTTGATGCAGCCGAACTTGCAGGCATCCTGGCAGGGGTTGCAGGGGATGTTCTGCGTGCACTCGATTACCGGATGGACACCGGCGCGGTGCGTCACGCCGGGGAAGCGCTCGATCTCGTCATTCGCCACATAGCCCTTTTTGAGCAGGGTCTGGGAGAGCTCGATGCCCTCGTCTGTCACCGTCAGATCCGTGCGGCCCTTGTTGGCAGGGCTGAACATGCCCTCGTGGAGCTGCTGGAGCGACGCACGCAGACGGGTGATCTCCTCTTCCGAAGCCGCCTCGTCCAGATAGCCCAGCTCGGCGGCGGCCGCCGTACCGGCGATCCGACCGTTGATCATGGCGGAGCTGGCCTCCTCTATGCCAGCCGCATCGCCGGCGGAGTAAATGCCGCGGATCGAGGTCTCACCGTGGCCGTCGACCACGGGCAACGTGCCGCCGCGGTCGGTCATCTTGCACTTAATCATGCTCGTGAGCTGGCTCATCGGGCTCAGGCCGACCGCCATGCAGACGGTGTCCACATCAAAGCGCTTCTCCGTGCCCGGAATGGGCTGGAAGTGGTTGTCCACCTGCGCGATGACCGCGCCGGTGACGTGATCCGTGCCCTCCGCTTTCACGACTGTGTGGGAGAGGTAGAACGGCACGCCCATACGCGCGACCTTGGCCGCGTGGACGCCGTAGCCGCCCACACGGGGCGCGGCGTCGATGATAGCCTCGAGCTTCACACCCGCCTGCATGAGCTGATAGCCAACGACGAGGCCGACGTTGCCGCTGCCGACCATCAGAACGCGCTGTCCCGGCTGCACGCCGTGCAGGTTCATCAGCGTCTGCGCCGCGCCCGCGCCCATGACGCCGGGCAGCGTCCAGCCGTCGAACGGAATCATGTTCTCCATCGCGCCCGCCGCGACGATAATCGCGTCGCCCTTGTAGTGCGCCGTCTCGCCGTTGGAGTTGACGAGGATCTCCTTGTTGCCGTACAGGCCCATGACCACCGAGTTGAGGTGAACGGTGACGCCAGCGGCCTCCGCCTCTTCGAGCAGCTCCTTGCCGATGTTGAAGCCGCGGATCTTGGCGTGGTGCTCCTTCGAGCCGAAGAATTTGTGAATCTGCTTGAACAGCTGTCCGCCGGGGGCGGCGTTCTCATCGAAAACCGCGACATGTACGCCGTACCTTGCCGCCTGAATGGCCGCCGACAGTCCGGCAGGACCGGCGCCCACAACGATCAAATCATATCTTTTCATACCGCTTACTCCTTTGCCGAAACGCCGTACTGCGTCTGTACCCTCATGCCCGCACGAAGCGGCGTCACGCAGGTGCGGACATTGGGCTGCCCGTCCACAATCATCACGCAGTCCGTACAACGACCGATGGCGCAAAAAATGCCGCGCGGCGCGTCGTTTTTCAGCGTGTGGCGGTGAACCATGACGCCCGCCGCCTTGAGCGCCGCCGCGATCGGCTCGCCCTCACAGCCCTGCATTTCTTTCCCGTCGAGAGTAAAGGTAACGGTCTTTCCCTTTTGATAAGTGCCTAAGATGGGGTGTTCTTCAATTCTCATAGCTTCTTTCCTCCTGCCTGAGTTTCAGCGCAGTGCGATTATCATTTGCCGGAGCGTGACGAGCACACGCTCCATTCTCTCCATATTGATCTCGTCATCCCTGCCGCTGCGGGTGCCTTTGACCACCGTGGCATCGCCGATCCAGCTGCCGCCAGTGATGACCATGCCCCGCGGGAAGAGCGACAGGACCGCGTTTCCCTCCGATGCGGCCTCGTGCCACTGAATGTCTCCATTCCGCGCCGCCAGCGCCTCGATGCGTTCTTTCGTGCAGTGGCCGTGCAGCTCGCTGCCGCACATGACGCAGTCGAGAATCACGACGTTCGTCTGGCGGGCACGTCCGCCGAGGTATTCGGCCAGACGGGCGTAGCCGCCCAGACCCGCGCAGGCGTTGTCGAGCAGCGCCACCGCAACACTTCCGTCCTGCAGCCCGTCGAAAATTTCCAACGCCAGCGCCAGCGAAGCGCTGTTGCGCGAGTAGTTCTTTGCGTTTGCGCTGCCAAGCACCAGATTCACCGCCAGCAGTGCCACGAGCAGCAGCCCAAACAGTGCCAGTCCCCCGGTCAGCCCTCCGGCGCTGAAGCAGCGCCGGAAGACTGCGAACCAGTACGCGGCCAGAAGCACAGCGGCGAGAGCGAAGTTGAGTGCCATCACCAGACTCTCCTGCCGTGCGTTCCGTCCCGGATCCATCGGGTAGTAATGGAACCCCGGCCACCACAGCCGGCTGGGGGTATCATAAGAGACGGCCAAAATCGTCTTTGCCCTTTGGGTCGGACCTAAATAGACGTTACAGCCAGATTTTCCGGACGCTTCCCCCTCATCCAGATACATCTTGACGCCCTTTTCCTGCGCCGAGCGTTGGACATAGCGGAGAAAACGGATCTTCTGCTTTTTGCTGTATCGTTTCCCCAAAATGCCGGCAAGCGCTATCATCCGATCTTTCAGCATGACTCACAGCCCTCCCGTTATGTTAAGTGGTCTTTGCTCTTTGTCTGATCCGATCAGACAAGGCCGAGCAGGGCCAGCAGCACGCCGAGCACGAGCAGGCCGACAACGACCTTACCAAACTTCTGGTTGCCCTTATTCTTGCTGAAGTAATAGCACAGGCCCATGATGAGGGCCAGCGGCAGCAAGCCGGGGACAATGCCGTCGATGACGCTCTGGATGGTCTTTTCCGTGCCCGCGCTCATGTAGGTGCCCGTCAGGTTGAGGCTGACATTGCTTGCTGCAAGGCCGCCGACAATGAAGAGGCCGAGGATACTCGCGCCGGAGATGATGCGGTCGATCCAGCCGGAGGATATCATGCTGCTCAGCGCGTTCTTGCCCAAGCGATAGCCCATGAGCATGAGCGCCCAGCTGTAGATGCCGGCCACGATGGCGAACAGGAAGATCATGAACCAGCCGATCGGCGAACCGTCCGCACTCGCGAGAACGGCCATGGTGTACATAATGGGCTTGACCGTGCCCCAGGTGATGGTGTCGCCGATGCCGGCGATGGGACCCATGGTGGCGGACTTGAGGGCGATGATGCTCTCACCGGTCATCGCGCCGTCGCTTGCCACCTTTTCCTCTTCCAGAGCCACCGTCATACCGACGATGACCGAGCCGATCGTACCCTCAGTGTTGAAGAACACGAGATGACGCTGGAGCGCCTCGACAAAATCTTCCTTGTTGGGATAGAGCTTTTTGAGTACGGGGATCATCGCGAAGCAGAACGCGATGGCCTGCATGCGCTCATAGGAGTTCGACATTTCGCAGGTAAACTGCCAGCGCCAGAATACCTTGGCAATGTCGCGCATGGTGATCTTGGAATTTTCTTTCACAGTCGTAGCCATTAATCGATCCTCCTTATTCGTCATCGTCGTCATCCGAAGCCGTCGCCGCCAGGGCGCGCTTCACCGTAGCGTCCTCAGAATCCTTGGTCATCAGGACGATCGCGATCGCCATCGGGATACCAAGGCAGGCCAGCTGCAGAGCCGAGCAGCCGAATATCTTCACAATGAAGAAGCCAATGAAGAAGAACGGAAGAATGCTGCGCTTGCCGATCACGTTGATCAGGATGGCGAAGCCGATCGCGGGCATCATGCCGCCGGCAACGGAGAAGCCGGTCATCACCCACGCAGGCAGAACGTCAACGAGCTTGTCGATAACGGTGGTGCCGTAGTAAACGGCCACGAACATGAACGGGAACTTGGTCACGATGTTCATCGCCAGCGGCCACCAGATCGCACAGTTGCGGATGCCCTTGGTATTGCCCTCGAGCGCGTACTTGTCCGCCATGTGCGCAAAGCGCGCATTGATGATGCGGCGCAGCGTGTTCAGGAACACGCCGAGCACGCCGAACGGAACCGCGATGGCGATCGCTGTGCCGGTGTCCGCGCCGATCGCAAGGCCGACCGCAACGCCGATGATACCGGCTGCGCAACCGTCCGCCGAGATCTCAGCGCCCGGCGCGATCAGGCCGACATAGAGCATGCTGATCGCCGCGCCGAGGATCATAGCGCCCTTTACATCGCCCATGAGAAGGCCGATGGGGAGTGCGGAGGTCAGCGGGAAAAGCCAGATAGAATGGGTCAGGT
The DNA here is from genome assembly GCA_905193155.1 of uncultured Christensenella sp. Classification (GTDB taxonomy): domain Bacteria; phylum Bacillota; class Clostridia; order Christensenellales; family UBA1750; genus Spyradocola. The sequence continues at coordinate 2,903 of CAJJNQ010000046.1, read as the reverse complement.
ACAAGGGTCTCCACCCTGCAAATGCGTAATAAAGTCCGCAGAAAATTGCCACGCCTAACATATTGTGTTCCATTTTGCGCTTATTTCCTTTCTCTTTATTCTTGTTTCGCTCTGTTTGTGCTTACTTTGCGCTGTTGTAGACCTTGACGATCTCGTCGTAGTCATATTTGCTGTCCTCGGGGATGAGCTGCGCCGTAATTTCGACGCCCATGCCATGCAGCTCCTTGAGTTGTTGCATCTCTTTTTCCCCCAGGAACACCGCCCGCTTCACCGCACGACGGTCGCCCATCTGCGGCACACCGCCCAGCTGCACGGACTTCAACTCCATGCCGCCCTTGATCATCGCATAGCAGGTGTCGATATCCTTGAACAGAATCAGAACCTTGGACTTTTCGCCGAAGCGGTTCTTTTCCCACAGGCGCTTCGCTTTCTCCTGACTGTACGACTTCACCACGACGCCAGCCGGTGCCGCCGATGCGTAGATCTGCGACATGAAGTCATCGCTTGCAACCACGTCGTCAATCACAACAATCTTGTCCACATCGCACGCCTTGCACCACTTCACCACGATCTGGCCGTGGACTAGGCGGAAATCGACCCTCGTCATTTTTATCTCTGCCATAATTTTCTCCCTTCCTGTGTTATTCGTCGTCCTCATCTTCACGTGCAGCCTGTGCAAGCTGTTCGCTGACGATCACAATGTTGGATGCCGCCGCCTCTTTGCACTCCTGCGCAAGCTCCACAAGGCCGCAGAACTCTCTCTGGTCGAGTGCGGTGAGAAGCATACTCAGGTTCAGGCCGGTCAGGCATTCCGTATGTACGCCGTCGATGCACATGGCTGCCGCGTTGTACGGGCTGCCCCCCAGCAGGTCAGCAAGGAGCAGCACGCCGTCGCTGCCGTCGACCGCCTTGATCTCGTTTTCGATCTTCTGCTTGAACGCGGAAAAGTCGTCCGATGGCTCAAGCGTCACATAGGAAAGACCCTCGCTTTTGCCGACCAGCATCTCTGAGCTTTCGATGAGTCCCTTTGCAAAATCGCCGTGCGTAACCAGTACAACCGGTATCAATTTATTGTTACACCTCCTCCCCTTCTGGGCCGCAGAGAAAAAGAAAACTTGATTTTTTCGTTTTCTCTGCTATCATTGTGTCCAAAAGAGGCAAGCAAACAGGTCTATTTTCTTGCCCTTTTGTATTGTTTATAGTTTTTAATACAAAACTTTACATTTTTCAAGAGTGAGAGCCCTAACTGTTACAGGAGGCGAGAAATTGTATCATGAAAACCCATGTCAGCCACCAGAATCTGCTCGTACGCACCTGGATGCAGCAGGCGCTTCTGCGCCTGATCGAGACGAAAAGTCTTTCGGACATCACCGTCACGGAGATTACAAAGCTCGCCGGCGTATCCCGTATCACTTTTTACCGCAACTATACCGAGCTGGTCGATATTCTGTTTGACTACCTCGAGATGCAGCAATTCGGCCTTGCGCAGAACCCAGCCGCGGAGGAGTATCTCCCGCAGCTCATCCGGAGCTATTTCATTTTCTTTCACGAAAACAGGAGCCTCTTTCAGTGCATTCAGACGTACAATCTCCTCCCCCGCCTGTACGCCGCGTTGGAAGCACATCTCAACTCAAAGGCTTATCTGCTCATCTCCACCTACGGCTTTGAAAGCCCCTACGAGGTGTCGGCGCTGACAGGGATGCTCTCCAAGATCTTGATGGACTGGATCCGCAACGGCATGTGGGAGAGTGTGGAGGAGATGTCCTCAATCGTCTACAACATCATCACGAAGTATAACTGCATCCTCATCCCCTGAGGGCACACTTTTTGATACAATCCCGCACCGTTTGTCACAGCTGCCGTTTCCCCTCTTGCTTTTTGCTCCGGCGGTCCGCTATAATGCTCTCAAACTCAAGGTCATCGAGCGAGAGAGAGGGACGTGCCCATGAACATCCGTATTTACGACACCTACGACCAGATGAGCCGCGCGGCAGCCGACTTTGTGATTGCCCAGCTGCTGCTCAAGCCGGAGAGCCACATCGGACTGACGGCCGGCAAAACGCCTATCGGCATGTTCGCCGCGCTGGTGGACAGCTACCGCAGCGGTGCGGTCGGCTTTGGTCAGGCAACGTTTTATAACCTCGAGGAAAAATTCGGCCTTGCCGCCGACGATCCCGCCACCTGTCGAAATTATTTCCACCGCCACCTGCTCGACCACACGGACATCACGGACGATCAGCTCCTGTTGCCGGATCAGCCAGCGGACAATTTGGTCAAGGCCTGCACGACCTACGATGAGCTTTTGAGGTCGCTGCCCGGCCATCGGCTGGATATGCAGATCCTCGGCATTGGGGAAAACGCACACATCGGCATGAATCATCCCAGGGAGGCTCTGCCCCTTGGCGTCCATAAGGAAACGCGTGGCCAGGTCGAGTATGCGGCGATGGGTCTCCGGAATATTCTCTGCGCCGAGCGCATTCTGCTAATCGCCAACGGCGTCAGCAAGGCGCAGGCGGTGGCGGATATGTGCCGCGGCGACGTGGTCACGACTACGATCCCCGCGACGCTTCTGCAGTTGCATCCGGACGTCACAGTCCTTCTTGATTGCGAGGCTGCCGCCTTGCTCTGATTTATGTCTCCTCATCTTTATCTCTGCATATTGGGCAAGGTGAATCATCTGTACAGATGATTCACCTTGCCCACTTTAATAGTTAATTCTTGGCAGTACTGTATCCCTTTACAGCATTTCCTACTTTTCTTGACATTTCTTTTCGCTCACTTTATACCGATAATAGGCTAAAGCCTAGCCTTTCGTTCCGAGCTGTCTCGCTGCGGCATGATACAAAGTCTCAGCGGCATCGGACATTGCTTCGACAACGCACGGATGGAGAGCTTTTTCGCCA
>CAJJNQ010000045.1 GCA_905193155.1 uncultured Christensenella sp. | reverse complement strand
CGGCTTGCCGAATAAGCCGAGTGGAACACCGGCGCACCGAAGGTGGGTCGGTGCGGAATCGGAAAATAAGCCGACCGCAACACCGGAACGTCCCGAAGGGATAATCCGGTGCGCAGCAAGGGGAGCGCGAAGCTCCCCCCCGCCCACCGGAGGCCGCGAAGCGGCGGAAGGTCAGCGCACGTCAGACAGCAGTTCGGCCAGGCGCAAACATAGCGCGAGATACGGGCGGGCGATGGATTCCGGCAGCGCATCGGCGCGGGCGGCGATCTGGCGGACAATGGCGTCCGGCGGACAGGTGCGCAGCGCCGCGTCACGCGGCAGGGAGCGCATTTTGCGGAAGGGATCGACGCAGGGCTTGCCCTCGGCTTCCAGCTCGCGGCAGACGGCGAGCACGCGGTCCGGGTGAGACTTGAGCAGCGCGCGATACTTGTTCTGCAGGCGCAGCGCGAGGGAGCGGTCGCCGCCGGAGAGCGCCGTCACGCACGCGCGCACCGAAACGCCGCTGCCCTGCGCGGTGAGCACCTGCCGCAGCAGCTCGTCAATCTCATCGGAAGAAAAGGGGGTAAAGGGCAGCGCGCGGGCGGTCGATACGTCGCCGGGCACATCTCCCGCCTTGACGGCGGCATAGTAATAGTTGCGGATGCTGTTGGATTTGCGGCCGGTTCGCGCAGCCATGCGCTCGAATGCGGCGCGCAGGGGCTGGCCGGACGAATTGCAGGCGCGCACCTCCTGCCAGAGCTGCGCGGTTTCCTCCGGATTCCAGCCGCTGCGGGACGGAAGCGGCATCACCTGACTCATCGGAAAAACCTCCTTTTTCAAAAGAGCGTGAATGGATTTCGTATTCGGTAAAGAGTATGCGCATAAGACGAAAAGAATATGCGTGTTGAGTGGGAGAAAATCCATCTTTTCACACCGCAAATGATATGATAAAATAAACAAAAAGAAGAAAATGCAGAAAAACGGAGGAAAAACGCGATGCAGATGCCCGCGCTGCTTCAGGCAGAGATCGAAAAGATGCTGGAGGGAATGCCGGCGCAGGCCGTGCGCGCTGCGGCGCAGAGCCTTTCCCGGCGCTACCGGCAGGGCGAGAAGAATCCGGACGGCGCCAATCTTCTGCGGTCGGAGACGGAAATCGCGGCCTATGCGGCCTTCCGGATGCCGGCGACCTATGCCGCGCTGGTGACGGCGCTGCGCATGGCGGAGGAATCCGGCTGCGGCGAAATGCGTACCCTGACCGACGTGGGCGCGGGCAGCGGCAGCGCCTATTGGGCGGTGCGGGAGGTGTTCGGTGAGCCGGAACGCGCCGTGCTGGTGGAGCGCGAAAAAGGCATGATGGCGCTGGGGCAGGGTTTGGGCGCGCAAGGGGAGGGCGTCCTCTGGCAGCGCGGCGATATGCTGACGGCGGAGCTGCCGAAGGCGGATCTGGTGACGGCGTCGTTCTGTCTGGGTGAGCTTGCGCCGCAGGACGCGGAATGCATGGCGGCACGGCTGTGGGACGCGGCGGAAAGAATGCTGCTGATCGTGGAGCCGGGCACGCCCGCGGGGCACGCGCGCATCCGCCGCTGCATCGAGATTCTGCGGGAAAGGGGGGCGCATATGGCCGCGCCCTGCCCCGGCATGGGGGACTGCCCGTTGGGGGCGGACGATTGGTGCCATTACGCCGTGCGCGTCGAGCGCTCGCGGCTGCATCGGTTTCTCAAAGAGGGAGAGCTTCCCTATGAAGATGAAAAATTCTCCTTCCTGGCGGTGACGCGGGAGGCGGTGCATCCGGCGGGAGCGCGGGTGCGCCGCCGTCCGCAGGTGCGCAGCGGGTACGTCGAGCTGCCGCTGTGCCGCGGGGACCGAATCGAAACCGTCAAGGTCACGCGCAAGAGCGGAAATTTCAAGGCGGCGCGCAAGGCGGAGGTCGGGCAGCGCTGGGAGGAGCAGGAATGACGGCGGAAAAGAAACTCTGGCTGATCGAAGGCATCCCCGGATCGGGCAAGAGCACGGCGGCGCGGAAGCTGGGGCAGACCCTGCACGCACAAGCCTACAACGAGGCGGAGCTGCATCCCTGCGACCTGGCCTGGCACGCGGTGCTCTCGCGCGCAGAGCTGGACGCCTTTATCGCCCGGCATCCCGATAAAGAACGGGCGATATGCGAAAACAGCGCGGTCTGCGGCGAGCAGATGCTCCTCGCCTACGCGCAGCTGGGGCTGGACGGCGAGGAGTTTGCGCGCATGGAGGCACGTGAGGCCTTTAACGGGCGGTATGCGCCGGAAGAGCTGATGACGCTGATGGAGGCGCGCTGGCGCGGCTTTGCACAGCGCATGATGGGACGGCACATCTTTGAGTGCGCGTTTATGCAGAATCCGGTGGGGGAGCTGATGCTGTTTGATGACCTGCCGGAGGAAGAAATTCGGAAAATGCAGCTGCGCTTGGCGGGATGCCTTGCCGGGTGCGATGTGAAGCTGGGGTATCTCCGCGTTCCGTCGGTGCGGGCGACGCTGGAAAGCGCGCGGGCGGAGCGCGTGGACGACAAGGGCAATCCGGTCTGGGCCGAGGGCGTGAGCCAAATCATTGCCCAAAGCCCCTACGGCAGGGCGCACGGACTTTCCGGCTGGGAGGGCATGGTGCGGTTTTACGAGACGCGGCAGGCGCTGGAATTGCGGCTGGTGCGGGCGATGCCCTTCCCGACGGTCATCGCGGACGCATCGGATCACGAGCGCGCGCAGCGGGAGCTTGCGGCGTTCTTCGGGGAGGCATGACGAATGGCGGCGGGGAGAATGTATCGAATCGAAGAGGGACGGATCCTGCTCGGCGTCTGCGGCGGCGTGGCGGAATACTTCGCGATGGATCCCAAGGTCGTGCGGGTGATCTGGGCGGCGCTGGCGCTCTTCGGCCCCGCGGCGCTGGCCTATCTGATTGCGGCGCTGGTTTTGCCGGAGAAGGGCAAAGTATGAAAGAGCAAAAGGAGAGCATCCGATGAAGGCGAAGTCGGCGCTGCAATCGCTGCGGCAGGGAATCGTGATCTGCGACGCAAAGGGCTGCGTGGTGTATGTCAATGCGGCGTATGCGGAATTTACAGGCATCCGTCCGGAGAAAATCCGCGGCAAAAGAATACGGGACGTGCGCGTGGGGTCGCTGGTGCCCAAGGTGCTGCGCACGGGCGAAGCGATCGAGGGCGTGTATAAATCCGACGGGGAGCGGAGCTATTTCGCCAGCGTTTACCCGATCTACGAAGCGGGGGAGAAAAAGGGCACGGTGTCCATCGTGACGACGCTGGAGCAGAGCCGGGCACGCAAACGTCCCGGCGGCGGGACGCTCAAGGAGCGCGTGCGCGAGTTCGAGCGGCAGGAGATCCGGCGGACGCTGCTGCTCTACGACGACAATCTGGAGGGAAAAAAGCAGGCCGCAGAAGCGCTGGGCATTTCGCTGTCCACGCTGTACAGCAAGATGGAGAGCAAATAAAAGGGCGGAAAAAGCGAATGCAGCGGGGCTGAAAGAAGGGATGCTTCACGGACAGAGAACGAAAAACGGAATTTTCACGTTATGCCGTGGACGTGTCCGATCCGCATGACCGATTAGAGCGCCGAAATACCTTTTTCAGGAATCTCGGCGCTCTAATCGGTTCTTTTTCGGATTCCGCTTCGCCCTGCCTTACGGCGTGCCGGTGTTCCGTTTGGACGACAGAGCGGAGATTTAGAATATATTGTAAAAAAAGGACGGCAGCGCGGGGAGGGGAATCCCTGCGGCTGCCGTTTGAGTGTAGGGGAGGAAAATAAAATTCTAAAAGGAAAGGTGAAGACTCAGTCCTGCTCTGCCAGAGGGAAAAGGACGGCGGCGGGGCAGGCTTTGCCGGTGTGCAGCGTCTGGCGGGCGATTTTGCTCTCGGTTTGCAGCGACCACACGCCGGGGGTGTTGGTGTGGACGGAATACTGCGGGAAATCCGAAGAGCTGACGTCCAGCCGGATGCGCGAGCCGGCAGCAAAGCGCCAGGCGATGTCCCAAAGGTCAATGCGGACCTCGACGGTTTCGCCGGGGGTGTAAGTGCGGCGCACAGGGGAATCCATGCGGTAGGCCAGGGTCGTGATGCCGCTGCGGACGTTGACGGACGTGCCGTCGGGCTTGATCTCCATCACCTTGGCGGTGAAGGCGGTGTCCTGCGCGTCGGAGGAGACGAAGAGCCGGGCGCGGATCACGCCGTCGCAGGTGAAGTCCGCGTCAAGCGGCGCGGAGATGAAGCTGATCACGTCGCTGCGCCAGTTCGGGCCGGGCTGCACAAGACTGCCGTTTTCCTGCAAATCGCGCAGGAGGGATTCCGCACCGTGGGAAGGCACGGGATTTTCCGGATCGTAAAGATAGGAAACCTTGCTGTCCGTTTCCGGCGGAATATTGCCCAGCGTGCGGCTGTCGGCGCCAGCGTAGAACACGCGGCTTTTTCCGCTTTCGGCGCGGGAGGAACGGGTGATCCAGCGGTCTGCGCCGATGACATATTCCTGCACCCCGCCCTTCGGCGTCTCGCCGCGCATCAGGACGGCGCGGAACCAGTCCACGATGCCGACCACATCCCGCTCCAATGCGTGTTCCGACTTTTCCTGCGGGATCACCGCGCGGTAGATGTGGTTCCACGGGCCGATTTGCAGCAGGCTCTTGCGGCGAATTTCCTCCGGCAGCGCGTCGTAGGTTTTGAGCGCGCTGCCCAGGTGATGATCGTACCAGCCCTCCCGGATGAACAGCGGGATCTTCACCTGAGCGGGGATGTTGTGCAGCATCCCCCAGAAGCCCTGCTGCCAATAGGGATCGTTTGCGTCGGTGTGAGTGATCCAGTCGCGGTACCAGGGAAGGCGCACGCCCCAGAGCGCTTCATCCACCTCGACCTGCGGGCGGTAGCGATAGGATTCCATCGTGTCCGCATCCACGGGCTTGCCCGCGTTTTCCTTCGCCCAATGCGTCAGCACATCCTGGCGGAACAGGCCGTCCTTGTAGGCGGAGGTAAAGCGCGCCGTGCCGTAAACGCCGAGCACCATCGTTTTGACCTTCTCCGGCACCGCGTCCGCCATGCACCAGCCCGTCAGCGCCAGGTACGAATCGCCCCAGTAGCCGATGTTTTTGACCCACGGCTGCGCACCGAGCCAATCCAGTGTGGCCAACCCGTCCGCGCGCTCGTTGACGTTCGGCTCCCAAACGCCTTCCGAGCCGCCCGTGCCGCGGCACCATTGCAGCACGAACCCGAAGCCGCGGCAGGCGTATTCCTTCATCACCAGCTCCCGCTCTTCGCGGGAGGAAGGATAGCAGCTGCGCATCAGGATCACCGGGAACGCCTCGTCCGCAAGCCCCTCCGGCAGGCAGATCTCGGTCAGCAGCCTTGCGCCGTCCGGCATGGGCAGCATTTCTTCGCGGATTTCACCCGCGCGGCAGATCGGCTTGCCCGTTTTTTCGTATTGGCGGCGCACTTTTTCCTGTAAATCCATTTGTTCCATGGATGTTAAGCCTCCTTCTTTTTAGTTTAGAGGTATCAATGAATACGCTGATTATACCGCTGTCGCTCGCGCGCGGCGCAAACAGGCGAACGATTTCCGATTTTTCGGAAATCAATCCTCCTTGCCAAAGTGCAGACACTCGGTCATGAAGCGGGAAAACGGCGCGGGATAGGGCAGGATGCGCTCGTCGCTTAGGTAGAGCACGCGCGTGCACAGGCGGCGCAGCAGATAGACGTCGTGGGAGACGACGATCAGCGTGCCGTTGTAGGCGGAAAGGGTTTCTTCCAGCTGTTCGCGGGTGTGCAGGTCGAGGTGGTTGGTGGGCTCGTCCAGGATCAGGAAATCCTCGCGGCGCAGCATCGGCACGGCGAGCTTGACCTTCATCTTTTCCCCGAAGGACAGGCTGGAAACGCGCTGGTTCATGTGCCGCGCGGAAAGCCCCAGGTTGTTGAGCATCGTGCGCGCCTCGCCGCCGACCGCGCCCAGCTCCTGCTGAAGGAATTGCAGCACCGAAAGCGGACAGCCCTCGAAAGCGGCAAAGTCCTGCTCCAGCAGGTGCGGGTGTGCGGTGGGGGAGAGCCACAAATCCCCCTCGTAGGGCTCCTGCCCCAGCAGCATCCGGATCAGCGTGGTCTTGCCCGTGCCGTTGCCGCCGTAGAGCGCGGCGCGGTCGCCGCGGCAGAGCGTGAAGCTTGCGTTTTCAAACAGCACGCGGCTGCCGAAGCGCTTGGTCAGGTCTTTGGCTTCCAGCACGCGCTTGCCGTGGGGCGCTTCACCCTCCAGGCGGAAGTAGACGTTCTTTTCCGCTTCCGGCTCCGGCTCGCCGTCCTCGATCATGCGCTGCAAGCGCTTGACGTCGTTTTTGACCTTTTTGTCCATCTTCTTGGCGCGGGCGCGGGCGGCCTCTTTTTTGCCCATCTTCAAGCCGTCGGAAGGCTTTTCCGTGGACTTGCGGTGGGCGACCTCGGCGCGGCGGCGCATGGCGGCGATGTCCTCTTCCAGCGCCTTGCGGCGCTTCTGGCTCTCCGTCCAGCGGTGCACGCGGGACTCAAAATTCTGCGCCTTCTGCTCGCGGTAGTCGCTGTAACCGCCCCAGTATTCGGTGAGTTTTCCCTCTTCCAATTCGAGAATGCGATCCACGGTCTCATCGAGAAAATAGCGGTCGTGGGAGACGATGAGCACCGCGCAGTCGAGGTCGCGCAGGCGCTGGATCAGGTGGCGCACGGAATCGAGATCGAGGTGGTTGGTCGGCTCGTCGAGCAGCAGCAGCGACGGGCTGCCGGAGAGCGCTTCGGAAATCGCCGCGCGGGTGCGCTCCCCGCCGGAGAGCGTTTCCGCGCCGCCCAGGTGCGCCTCCTGATGCAGCAAGCGCACGGCGGCGCGGTTTTCGATGCGCAGCGCGCCGGAATCGGGCGCGATCTCGCCCGCGATGAGCCGCAGCAGCGTGGATTTGCCCGCGCCATTCGGCCCGACGAGCCCCACGCGCTCGCCGCGCTCCAGGGTAAAGGATAGATCGTGAAACAACTGCGTCTCCCCGTAGGACAGGGAGAGCTGATCGGCAATGAGCAGGGACATAGACAGCATCCGCCTCCTTGTGCGTCATAAAAAAAGTCCCCGCACAAGGCGGAGACGGAAGTTTATGCTCTGCAAAAAGGATGCGCACAATAAAAAAACGCACAAAAAGAAAATCCAACGGCAGAGACAGCATCTTCCGCATACTCCTTCTTGTGCGCACAAATGAAACCCGTGCAAAAACAGGGTTTTTCGTGAAGGTGACAAGAAACGAGTATCCGTCAGAGCTTTATCATGCCTTGTTTTTTTCCTCCTTGCGGTATTCTCACCAAGAGAATAGCGCAGGGGGGATTATTTGTCAAGCGCCTTTTGCCAGCGGGACAGCAGCGGGTAGGGGTTGACGGCGCGCATCACCGCGCCTTCATACACGCCGTAGTGCAGATGCGCGTCCATCTGCCCCGACGTGCCGGCGGGGCCGTAGCCCGTGTCGCCCACAAAGCCGAGCAGCTGCCCCGCGCGCACCGGCGCGCCGGCTTCCACGCCGTCCGCATAGGAGGAGAGGTGCGCGTAGTAATAGTACACGCCGTCGCTGTCCCCGCGCACGCCGATGCGCCAGCCGCCCAGCGTGTTCCAGCCCGCCTTTTCGATCACGCCGTCGCCCGTGGCATAGACCGGCACGCCCCAATCCGCCATCAGATCGATGCCCTCGTGCGCGCGGTCGCCGCCGAATGTGCGCGCCTGCCCCCAGTCGTTCCAATAGGCGCAGGAAACGCCCGCAGCAAAGGGAAAGCGCTTGCCCTCCACCACGGCGCGCAGATAGGAGAGGCGGGCAAGCGCGCCTGCCGCCTTTCCCCGCAGCGCGGGGGTCAGGCGATCCAGCGCATCCTCCTCGCTTTCGCAGCTGGAAAACAGCGCCGTGCGCTGGATCAGCTCGTCCTTCTGCGGGGCGGACAGGTCGTTTTCCTGCACAAGGTCGAGCGCGATCATCACGCGCCAGGCGGCGGGGCAGTCCTCCGCCGCGTGAAGATACTGCGTCAGTCCGTTGTCCCCGAATTCATAGAGCATCACCTGGCGGGGCGCGGCGCCCGCCAGCAGCAGGGCGGCCGGGAGCAGCAGGGTCAGCAGCATCAAAAGTTTCTTTCGCATGGTCAGCCTCCTTAAGGTTTTACACCCTATCGACGAGGGAGGGCGGCCCTGCGGTTGCAGACAATTTTTTCCGGGCAACAAAAAAGAGCGGCGGAGCCGCCCATCACTTTACTTCCAAAATGTAAAATGATATAGTGATAAATAGCAATATGTGTATTCCAATCGAGTCTGAAAGGAAGATCAGCTTATGGATTACGGGCGGAAATTGAAGGCTCACTACAAACCCAAAAAAGGCTGGATCAATGATCCCAACGGTCTGGTTTATTTTAAGGGTGATTATCATATTTTCTACCAACATGCACCGGATTTTGAAGTCCCCTGGAAAGAGCCGATGCACTGGGGACACGCCAGAACCAAAGATTTTCTCCAATGGGAAGAATTGCCGATTGCCTTGTATCCCGACCGGGAATATGATAAAGGCGGCTGTTGGTCCGGAACGGCGATCGTAAAAGACGATACGCTGTACCTTTTCTATGCCTCCATTGACGAAAAGACAAAAGCGCAAACGGTCAGCGCTGCGTATTCTTCCGATGGAATCCATTTTGAAAAATATCCCGGCAACCCGGTTATCAAGCACTATCCCAGCGCAGGCGGCCCCGATTTCCGCGACCCTGCCGTATGCTGTATAGATAACCGATATTACTGCGTCATGGCGACGGGAAACCCGGAGGACAAAGCAGGGCGGCTGCTGCTGTATCGAAGCGACAATCTTTTGGATTGGGAATATGTCGACATTATGCGTGAATGGGAAAACTGCAAGTATACCGAGTGCCCATCGTTTATGCAGGCGGAACAGGGCCTCTGCTTGCTCACGGCATCGGTATGTCCGCTTGACAAACAACACTACTTTTCCGTGATGTACGGTCAATTTCATGACGGAAAGTTTGACCCGGAGTATTCTGCCGAAATTGACAAGGGCCCCGATCAATATGCAGGCCAGGTATTCCGCGATCCTTTGGGCAGAAATATCCTTATCAGCTGGATCCCCGGATGGAGCTATAACGGATATGCGCAAAAAGATGTAGGATGTATGTCCGTCCCCCGCGAATTAAAGCTTTTGAACGGGAAAATCACCGGTTTCCCCGTGAAAGAAGTACAGCATTTGCTGAGAGATTCCGACCCTGCTGTTGAACGCACGCAAACCGGGTTTATCATAAATCGCAAGGGAAGGACGCCTGTCGTCTATGAAGGGAAAATAGTTGATTTAAAAATCCTTCGCGACGAATATGTTGTTGAGGTTTTTGTCAACGGCGGAGAGGAGATTTATTCCGCGCTGCTGTAATTGGTAAGAAAGAAGGCACAGCAAATTTGCTGTGCCTTCTTTCCTTTGTACGAATCAAAAAGAAACTGAAACAGAGGACGGAAAAGGGATCTGCCGCAGGCAATCCCCCTTGCCGTCAGGCGAATATAAATGCGGAACACTTCCCCGCGAAGTGTTCCGCATTGCCGTTCTTTTTCTGCGTGATAGAGATTAGATTTCCTCGTCGGGATCGTCGCCGATCTCCTCGCCGTCGAAGCGGCGCTGCACGATGGCGATCAGCTTTTCCAGCAGAGCGTCGTCCTCAACGGGAACGAACTCTTCCATGTCGTCGTCCATCTGCTCGATCTTCATGATGTAGACTTCCTGGTCGCCGCAGCCGCACTCTTCATCGTCGCACTCGTCGTGGTCGTGCGCGCACTCTTCGCAGCCGCACGCCTCGCCCTCGGCGTCCGCGTCGGACAGCACGGCGTATTCCTGACCGTTGTAGAAGAAGTAGTCCATGACTTCAAGTTCAAAATCGTTGCCCTCGTCATCGGTGAAGACGACGATATCGCGTTCATCCTGCATTGGTTTGCACCTCACAATCAGTTTTTTCCGCCTTTATTGTACCCCAAATGCGGAAAAGGCGCAAGCCAAACTTTCCTTTTTAGGGTCGAAAGCGAATTTTTTACACGAAAGGGGCTGACTTTTCTTTTCCGCGCGGTTCATGTATAATAGAGAGAATACCTCTCGCAGAGGGGAAAAGGGGATAGAAAAGATATGATCACGGGTAAATTCATCCGCGGGGATCAGGACCTTTCCGAAGCAAAGGAGATTCGCATGAGCGTTTTTGTGGACGAACAGGGCTTCCCGGCGGAAAGCGAAATGGACGAATACGACGCGCGGGCGATCCACTGCCTGCTCTACAACGACGACCACAAGCCCTCCGCCACGGCGCGGCTGTTCATCGACGACGACGGCTATTGGCGCATCGGGCGCGTGGCGGTGCTCCGCGAGATGCGCGGCAAACAGCTGGGGGATCTGGCGATGCGCATGGTGCTGGACAAGGCGCTGCAGGCCGGGGCGAAGCGCTTCCGTCTGTCATCGCAGAAGCAGACCGAGGGCTTTTACCGCCTGTACGGCTTTGAGCCCACGGGCGAGGAAACCGACGATTGCGGCGTGCCGCACACCGAGATGGAAGCGACGGACGAGAGCATCGTGCGCGCGGTGTTCACCGGCTGCCGCGGCGAACAGATGCTGGAGCGGGAGCGCCGGCAGGCGGAAGCCGAAAAGAACGGAAAATAAAAGGATTTGAAGGAGGAGAGAAACATGGGCGTGCATTGCCTGACGGGGCGCAGGGGTTCGGGCAAAACTACCCGCTGCGTTGAAACCATCCGGAAGCTGCTGGGCACCGGCGCGCCCATCCTCTTCCTCGTGCCGGAGCAGGACACGGTGGAAGCGGAGATGCACCTGGCAGGTGCGCTGAACCTTTCGGTGTTCTGGAACCTGGAGGTGCTCTCGCTCAAGCGGCTGGCGCAGCGCATCGGGCAAAACGCGGGGGGCGGCGCGCAGGTGACGCTTTCCGACGCGGGGCGCGCCATGGCCTTAAAGGGCGCGATGATCGGGCTGCGCGGCGGCATGAAATACTACCGCAGCGGCGCGTCCGGCGCGGCAGACCTGATGGGGGATCTAATGGTGGAGCTGCGCAGGGGCGAGAGCGACGCGACCCAGCTGCGCCTGGCGGCGGATAAACTGCCGCCCGAGGGCGCGCTGGCGCAGAAGCTGTACGACCTGGCGGCGGTCTATGAGGAATACGACGGGCGCATCGCGGGAAAGTATCAGGACGGCGAGGACGCGCTCCGGCGCAGCGCGCAGCTTTGCGGGCAGTGCGGGGAGCTGAAGGACGCCTATGTGTTTGCGGACGGGTTCGACGTGCTGCCGCGCACGGCGCTGCGGCTGCTGGCGGCGCTGGGCGGCGTGTGCCGCGAGGTTTATGCGACCTTTGACCTGTGCGCGGCGGACGCGCCCGACGCGGCGCTGTACGACCCGGTGCGCTTTTCCGCGCAGACGCTGAAAAAGATGTGCGGGGAGGGCGGCGTGGCATGCGAATTTGAGGCGCTGGCCGACCGGGAGCTTCCGAACGCGGAGCTGAACCACCTGTCGCGCCAGCTCTTTTCCCGAAAGCCGCAGCCGTGGGCGAAGAAGCCGGAAAACGTGCATCTGGTCTATGCGAAGGACCCCTATATGGAATCCGAGCGCGCGGCGGGCTATCTGTTTGAAAAGATCCGCACCGAGGGGCTGCGCTGCCGGGACATGGCGGTGCTCTGCCCCCATATCGACCTCTACGGCCAGCGGCTGGAGATGGCGCTGCGCAGGCGGGGTCTGCGCGCGTATGTCGATCGCCGGATCTCTGCGGCGGAGCATCCCGCGGCGCGGTATTTGCTGGCGGCGCTGGCGGGCGCGGCGCGGTATTACCGCATGGACGATATGCTGCGCGCGCTCAAGAGCGGGTACGCGGGCGTTTCCGCCAGGGAGGCCGACCGGTTGGAGCTTTACGCGATGGAGCGCGGGCTGGAGGGCAGGCTGTGGGAAAGGCCGATCGAGGAGGGCGCGGAGGACGTGCGCGCAGAGGACGCGGACGAAAACGCGGGAGAACTGCGCTCGCTGGAGGAGATCCGCCAGCGCTTTGCCGGGCCGATTGCGGCGTTCCGCCGGGGCGGGCTGCGCCGCACGGTGCGGGCGTTCTGCGAAGCGGTGGTCAACCTGATGCAGGACGACGATCTTTCCGGCCAGCTGGCTGCGCAGCACCGGCTGCTGGAGCAGGCGGGCGATCCTGCGGGGCAGCAGGCGCTGCGGCAAGTGCAGCGCGCGATCAATTCCGTGCTGGATCAGGCGGTGGAGCTTTGCGGCGAAGAGGAAATGCCGCTGCGCGATTTCATCCGGCTGATCGAGGCGGGCTTGCAGGCGACAGACCTGGGCTCCATCCCGATGGAGCCGGACGCGGTATACGTCGGGGAGGTCGGGCGCTACAAGGGGCGCGGCGCGAAAGTCTTAATCGTGCTGGGGGTCAACGCCGACGCGATCCCCGCCCGCCGGCAGGAGGTGGGATTGCTGACCGAGGACGAAAAGGTGCTGCTGCTGGACGCGGCCAAGCAGGCGGGGGTGGAGATGCACCTGAACCTGCTGGCGCAGCGCGCGGCGATCGAGCGGTTCGCGCTCTCCGGCGTGCTGGCTTCGCCGGAGCGGGAACTGGTGCTCAGCTTCCCCTCGATGGATCTGCGCGGGGCGGCGCTGCGCAAAAGCCCGCTGATCGCCGTGCTGGAAAAAAAGGTGTTCCCGAAGATCGAAACCGAGTGCGGCGTGATGGGAGACGACTATGTTTACGCCGGGGCGAAGCAGTCGGTGCGGGAAAAGCTGGGCGAATTTTTGCGCGAAAAGGAGAGCGGCGCGGCGTGGGATGCGCACGGCGAAGGTCTGCTGGCGGCCTTTGAAGCGGTCTGCCCGGAGGATGCGCGCGCGCTGGAGGAGCGGGTGCGCCGCCGCCGTGAGGAAGAGAGGCTGGACGAGGCCGCCGCGCGGGCGCTTTACCTGCGGAAGGACAAGATGGAGCGCTACGGCGTGGAGGGCCTGGTGGCGAGCATCTCGCAGCTGGAAACCTTCGCGCAGTGCCCGTTTGCGCATTTCCTCGACTACGGCATCCGGCCGAAGGAGCTGAAGGAGCCGGAGATGGACGCGCGCGACCGCGGCACGCTGGAACACCGCGCCATCGAGCAGTTTGTGGGGAAGCTCTATCAGCAGGAAGGCCCTGTCACGGACGAAATGGCCGAGCAGATGATGATGGACATCCTACAGCCGCTCTTTGACGAGGACGGCAGAAACCGCCCGCAGGAAGGGCTGACCCAGGCGGGACACCGGCAGATCCGCCGCACGATGGGGCGCATGAGCCGCATCATGGCGATGCACCGGAACCTGAGCGCCTTCCGCGCGGTGGGCGAAGAGGTGAACTTCACCCCGCAGCAGATCCTGCCGCTGGAATTGGAAAACGGCGAAAAGGTGTACCTCGAGGGCAAGATCGACCGCGTGGATATGCTGGAAATGGGCAGCAAACGCTACGCCCGCGTGATCGACTACAAGAGCGGCAACACCACGCTTAATTTGGAGGACGTCTATTATGGGCTGAGATTGCAGCTGTTTCTGTATTTGGACGCGGTGCTTTCGATGCGGCAGGCGCTTCCGGCGGGGGTGTTCTATCAAAAGCTGTCGCAGGGGGCGATGCGGCTGGACGGCGCGAGGGCAGACGAGAGCTTTGAAGCAAAGCAGAACAAAAAGCTCTCGCTCTCAGGCTTTGTGCTGCGGGACAAGGCCGTGGTGGAGAAGATGTGCCGCGACCCCGAACAGCTCGAGCAGCTGCTGCCGCTGACGCCCCGCCGCCAGGGCGGGAAGGCGCTGGCGGGCGAAGTGACCGAGACCAGCAAAAAGAGGACGCTGACGGAAAAGGAGTTTTCAATCCTGCGCCGCCACACGCGCCGGAAGTTGACGGAGCTGGCGGGCGAGCTTTTGCAGGGACACGCCGAGGTCAGCCCCATGCACACGTCCAATGTGGATGCGTGCAAATACTGTAAATACAGCAGCGTCTGCGGGTTTGAGGGCGCAAAGAACGAGGGAAAGATGGACAACGACGAGGTGCTTGCCTACCTGCGGAGGGAGGATCGGGATGCCTGAATTTACGCCGGAACAAAAAAGAGTGATCTGCCATGAAAAGGGCAACCTGCTGGTGAGCGCCGCGGCGGGTTCGGGCAAGACGGCGGTGCTGGTCGAGCGCATCCTGCATCTGGTGCAGGGAGGCGCGGACATTGCGTCGTTTTTGATCGTGACCTTCACGCGCGCGGCGGCGGACGAGCTGCGCGGGCGGCTGACCCAGCGGCTGGAAGAGGCCGCGCAGGGCAGCGAGGAGATGCGCCTACAGGCTGAGCGCGTGGAGCTTGCGTCGATTTCGACCATCCACGCCTTCTGTTTGCAGACACTGACGCGCTATTTCGAGCGCGCGGGCATGGAGCCGAACCTGCGCATCTGCGGGGAGGCGGAGCGCGTGATCCTACAGCAGCGCGCCATGGACGAGGTGCTGGACGCGGCCTATCTGGACGGGCAGACCGCCGCCCGCATGGAAAAACTCGGCTCGCCCGATCAGGCGCGCACCAACATAAGCGCGCTTTACCGCTTTGCGATGAATCAGCCCGATCCGGCAGGCTGGCTGGAAAGAAGCGAAAAGCTTTATGACGCCTACGCCGAAAACCCGGAAGAATCCCCGCTGGTGCAGGGCGAGCAGGAGCGCGCCAGGGTGCCGCTGCGCAGGCTCATTGCGCAGGTGCGGACGCTGCTGGACGGGGTGAAGAAATCCCCCAGGGAGGACGTGCGCAAAATGGAGGGGCTGATCGCGGGGGATCTTGCGGGGCTGGAGCTGTATGAAAAGGGAGAGCTGACCGCCGTGACCTTTGAGCGGTGGAAAGCGCCCTTCAAGCGCGGCGAGAGCGGCAGCGGCGAATACCTGAATCTTCAGTCGGCCCGGGAGGAGATCAAGGAGCAATACAAAAAGATCACGGAAAACAGCTGGGCGGTCACCGATTGGGAAAGGCAGAAGTGCCTGGAAATGCGCGATACGGTGCATCTGACGGCGGAGCTTGTGCGCAGGTTCCGGGCGGTGTTTGACGCGCTGAAGGCGGACGCGGGCGTGATCGACTACGGCGACATGGAGCAGAAGATGCTGGAGATGACAAAGGACAGCCAGATCTGCGACGAGCTGCGCGCCAAATATGCCTATATCTTCGTAGACGAATATCAGGATTCCAGCGCGGTGCAGGAGACGATTCTGCAGCGCATCGCGCGGGGGGACAACACCTTCCACGTCGGGGACATCAAGCAGTCGATCTACGGCTTTCGTCAGTCCGATCCGGCGCTGTTTCTGTCCGAAACGGAGCGCTATAAGGCCGGTCGGGGCGGGTCGCTCATCACGCTCAACCGCAATTTCCGCTCGCTGGAAAACGTGTTGTACTGCACCAACCGCGTGTTTGAAAGCTGCATGAAGAAGGAAACCGCGGGCATGGATTACGACGCGGACGCGATGCTCTATCCCGGAAGAAGCGGCGAGGGGATGGGCGGCGGCGCGCCGACGATTTTGCAGCTGGTGGATCGCAAGGCGGAGCCCGACCCGGAAACGGGGCTGGAATACGAAAACGCGAAGGGAGAGGCGGTCGCGGCGGCGCGCCTGGTGCGCAGGCTGCTCGGCACGCCGGTTTCCGACGGCAAGGGCGGCACGCGCCCGGCAAGATACGCCGATATTGTGGTGCTGCGCCGGTCGGTGGCGGGGGTGCTGCCGCAATACCTCGAAGCCTTCGGCAAGCTCGGCATCCCGGTCTATTCCAGCAAGGGCGGCAGCTTTTACCGGACGCAGGAGATTTTGCAGGCGCTGGATATGCTCTGGGCGGTGCATAACCCGCTGGAGGACGTGCATCTGCTCGGCGCGCTGCACGGCGCGGGCGGCTTTTCCGCGCAGGAAATCGCGCGGATCCGCCTTTGCGGACGAGAAAAGGGCGCGCAGGACGGCAGCGGCGAGGGCAGAAGGCTCTGGACCTGCCTGATCGACTATAAAAACGACCCCGACGACGAAGCGCTGGGCGCGCGGGTTTCGGAATTTGTGGATCTGGTGGTGCGGCTGCGGCGCATCTCCCGACAGGAGAGCGTTGCCACCCTTTGCGGCGTGATGCTGGAAGAAACCGGCATGATGGAGGCCTGCGCCGCGATGCCGCGCGGGCAGATCCGCCTGGCCAACCTGCGCTCGCTGCCGGTGCGCGCCGCGGAATACGACGCCTCCGGCCTGCGGCTGGGCGATTTTCTGCGCCGCATCAAGGACACGGGCGAGCGCAACCGCGAAGAGGACGTGCCCGTGTTCTCCGATAAGGACGACGTGGTGCGCATCATGACGGTGCACCAGTCCAAGGGACTGCAATTCCCCATCGTGATCGGCACGGGGCTGGGCACGCGCTTCAAGCTGGGCAACGCCAAGAGCGAGGACGGCGTGCTGACCAGCCGCCTCTGGTGCGACAAGGACGGGGGCTTCGCGCTGGAATATTACGACCCGGAAAAGGCCGCGGTGGACAACACGCTGCTCACCCGCGCCATTGCCGCGCAGCGCAGGCGGGACAGCATCGCCGAGGAAATGCGCATCCTCTATGTTTTGATGACGCGCGCGCAGGACCGGCTGGCACTGGTGGGCGAGATCAGCGACCTGAAGGGGAAGGAACTGAAAATCTGGCAGCACGACGGGGACGAACCGGCGCGGATGCTGGACTGGATCATGCCGGCGCTGCGGGATCATCCTGACGGGAAGAAGCTCATCTGGGGGGATCTTTGGGATTTTCTGGAGCTGCAGGAGCGGCCGGATGCCTCCCGCTGGGAGATTTCCGCTTCGATGGATGCGCAGGACGCGCAGCAAGAAGGCGCGCACGAGCAGGAGCAGCCCGATGCACAGAGGGAGGAAGTGCTGCCGGACGAGAAGCTGATGGCGCAGCTGCGCTACCGCTATCCGTACCCGGAGAGCGCCGTGCAGCGCAAGCAGTCGGTCACGGATCTCGCCCACGGCGCGGAGCAGAGCTTCTTCATCAAGGAAAGTCCGGCATTTTTGACCAAGGACAAAAAGCTGCGCGGCGCGCAGCGCGGATCGGCCATCCACCGCTTTATGCAGATTGCGGATTTTTCCGCCTTTGCGGCGGCGCAGGATCGCCGTGCCGAATTGGAAAAACAGGCGAACGCCGCTGCGCAGTCCCTGCGCATGACGCGGGAGCAGGCCGACGCGGTGATGGACGGCGCGGAGGAGGCGCTGCGCTTTCTGGACAGCGAAACCGGGCGGGCGATCCTTTCCGGCTGCCGCGTGCTGCGCGAAAAGCCCTTTGAGATTCGGATGGATGAGGACGGGCAGATGCGGCTGGTGCAGGGCGTGATCGATCTGATGGTGCTGACCGAAAGCGGTGCGGTGCTGGTGGACTACAAGACCGACCACACGGGGCTTTCGGAGGGAGAGGTGCGCGCCAAGCACGGCTTGCAGGTCAATCTCTACCGGCAGGCCGCCGAGCGCGCGGGCATCGCCGTGGAGCGGTGCGAGGTCTATTTGTTCTTCACCGGCAAATCAGTGGAGATTCGGCCCGGAGACGGGGAAAGGGAGGAAAAAGCGTGAATCTGCTCATCAAACTTTTCGTTCGGGACAGCGGCAACGTGCAGGACCCGGCGGTGCGGCGCAGCTACGGCAAGCTGACGGGGGTCGTGGGCATTGTGCTCAATGTGCTGCTGGCGGCGGGAAAGTTTCTCACGGGCGCGCTGGCGGGATCGGTGGCCATCACGGCGGACGCGGCCAACAACCTCTCCGACGCGGGCTCATCCGTGATTTCGCTGATCGGGTTCAAGCTGGCGGGAAAGCCTGCGGACGAGGATCATCCCTTCGGGCACGCGCGGATCGAATACATCGCATCGCTGGCGGTGGCCTTCCTGGTGCTGACGCTGGGCCTGCAGTTGGGCAAGGACAGCCTGATGAAGGTGTTCCACCCGGAGGAAGCGGCGTTTTCCTGGCTGTCGGTGGGGGTGCTGTGCGCTTCCATCCTCGTCAAATTCTGGATGTATCTATTCAATAAGCGCATCGGGAAGAAGATCGACTCGGTGGTGATGCAGGCCACGGCGGCGGACTCGCTTTCGGATGTGATGGCGACTGGCGCGGTGCTGCTCTCGACCATCATAAGTCCGCTGATCCATTTTTCGCTGGACGGCTATATGGGCGTGGCGGTGGCCTGCCTGATCCTGTGGTCGGCAATCGGCATCCTGCGCGAGACGCTCAATAAGCTCCTGGGCGAAGCGCCGACGCAGGAGATGGAGCATTTGCTCATGCGGCACATCCTGCGGCACGAGGGGGTGCTCTCGGTGCATGATCTGGTGGTGCATTCCTACGGGCCGGGGCGCACGTTTGCCACGGCGCACGTCGAGGTGGACGCGAAGGCGGACATCTTAAAGAGCCATGACATGATCGACAACATCGAGCGCGAGGTGCAGGAGGATCACGGCATCAATCTGGTGATCCACTTAGACCCGGTGGTGACGGACGATCCCGAAATCAATCGGCTGCGCGGGCAGACTGCCGAAGCGGTCAAACGGGTGGAGCCCGATCTTACGATGCACGATTTCCGCGTGGTGCGGGGGCAGACCCATTCGAACTTGATCTTCGACGTGGTGGTGCCACATCAGTGCGAAAAGACCGACAAGCAGCTGGGCGCGGCGATCGAGGGGGAGATTAAGAAGATCAACCCGAATTACTACGCGGTGATCACGCTCGACCGGATGTACAGCCGGAATATCGAGGAGGAGGCTCCGCACTGAAACGCCCCTTTGGGACGTTCCAGTGTTCCGATTGGCTTATTGGCGAAGAAAGCCCCACAGGGGCTTTCTTCGTCAAACGCTCGATCTCCAGCCGCTTTGCGGCCTCCGACAATGCGGGAAGCCTGCGGCTCCCCTTGCTCCGCACTGAAACGCCCCTTTGGGACGTTCCAGTGTTTCGATCGGCTTATTGGCGAAAAAGCCCCACAGGGGCTTTCTTCGTCAAACGCTCGATCTCCAGCCGCTTTGCGGCCTTCGACAATGCGGGAAGCCTGCGGCTCCCCTTGCTCCGCACTGAAACGCCCCCTTGG
>CAJJNQ010000044.1 GCA_905193155.1 uncultured Christensenella sp. | reverse complement strand
TTTTCTTCAAAACGCTCGACCTCCAGCCGCTTCGCGGCCTCCGGTGGGCGGGGGGCCTGCGCTCTCCCCTTGCTGCGCACCGGATTATCCCTTCGGGATATTCCGGTGTTCCGGTCGGCTTATTTTCCGATTTCGCACCGACCCACCTTCGGTGCGCCGGTGTTCCACTCGGCTTATTCGGCAAGCCGAAACGCTCGAGCTTCAGCCGCGTTCGCGGCCTCCATCAAGCCACACCGTGCTCTTTTCTTCAAAACGCTCGACCTCCAGCCGCTTCGCGGCCTCCGGTGGGCGGGGGGAGCTTCGCTCCCCCCTGCGCCCCCCTCTCCCGCCCCCGCGCTGCCGGACTCTTTTATCCGGACAAGAGATGGCTTTGCGCAGGCGGACGGACGGAAAGGCAGAGAGGCTGGCTTCCTGCGCAGTTTCTTTCTTTAGAAGAAAAGCGAAGCCACTCGCGTTGGGGGCGCCGAAGGCGCCCCCTGTTCCCCCATGGTTCCTGCCCCGCAAGGGGTAGGAACCATGGGGGAACGCTCTGCACGACAAAGCCGGTGCGCACGGAATTGGTTTTCCGCACGCACCGGCTTTATTCGTCAGGGGAATGACTCTGTGTTATCGCGCCTTATAGCTGGAGCAGTTGGTTTCGTCCTCCGGCTTGCCATTGCCGCAGCTGCAGCAGGGCTGAATGTCGATGGACGACAGCGTGCAGGTGCAGTCCTTGCCGTCGTTAAAGGCGCAGGAATCGACATGGCAGTTGATGCACTGGTGACCGTTTGCTTTGTTCTGCATACTCAAATTACCTCCTTGCGTTGTTCGCAGGGATAGTATGAGCGCGCGCCGCGCCCGCTATGCGTCCAAAGCTTTCCTCTTCTGCCGTTTTTTACTTGTCTTGGATCGCGCTGTACGGCACGGGTTCGGCGGGATTTTTCTCATGTTTCCGCAGCTCCAGGCCGTACCACTTCACATCGTGCCACTGATCCAACTTAAAGCCCGCCTTGTTAAACGTGCCGATGAGCTGAAAGCCCATGGCCTTGTGGAAGCCCTCGCTGGGCTCGTTCGGGCAGCCGAGGATGGCGATCGCCTCGCAAAAGCCCTGCTTTTTCAGCGCATCCAGCAGCTTTTCGTAGAGCATGGACGCATATCCCTTTTTATGATGATTCCGCTCAACATAAATCGTCGTTTCGCACACCCACTGATATGCTTTTCTCGGATGAAAAAAATGCGCATAGGCATATCCCACAGGTACGCCGTCCTCTTCCAGCAGGAAGAAGGGGAAAAACTGCATAATTTCCTCCATGCGTCTGCGGTATTCCTCCACCGAGGGCACATCGTATTCAAAGGTAACGCTGGTATCGGTGACATACGGCGCATAGATGGAAACCACCGCCGCCGCATCCTCCGGCGAAGCCAGCCGGATCGCTGCTGCCATGAAGAAAACCTCCCGTATGTTTATAAAAAAGCACAATGCACAAGGGAACTGCCGTTTATCACAGCGCACCCCTTTGTGCATTGTGCGATTTTTCTTTTTCAGATTGACAGTTGATTTCTCGCGCTCTTACGCGCGGAAAATGCGGTCGTAAGCATCGTCAATCTTCTTGAGTTCTTCTGCCGTCAGATCCCAATCGCCCGCCGCGGCGTTCATCACGGCCTGATCGACGTTCTTGCTGCCGGTCAGGGCGCAGGTCATGCCGGGCTGCTGGGAGACCCAGTTGATGGCGACGTGCGCGATAGGCTTGTCGTGTGCTTCCGCAATTTCGCGCAGCGTCACGAGCAGCTCCTGCGTCTTGCCGAAGAAGGGCTCTGCGAAGAAGGGATAGAAGTTGGCGCGCTTATCGCCCTCGGTGGGCTTCGGGGGCTCCTTGAACTTGCCGGTCAGGATGCCCGCGCCGAGCGAGCCGTAGCTGAGCACGCCCAGGTTCTTCTCGCGGCAGAAGGGCAACACGTCCTTTTCAATGTCGCGGTCGAGCAGGGAATACTGCGGCTGGGTGCTGACGATCTGTCCGCACTTCAAGGTGCGCTCCAGCAGCGGCACGTCGAAGTTGGATACGCCGATATAACGGATCTTGCCGGCCTTCTGGATCTTGAGCAGCGCCTCCATCGACTCCTCGATGGGGGTGTTGACGTCCGGCCAGTGCATCTGGTAAAGGTCGATGTAGTCGGTGCCCAGGCGGCGCAGCGACTGCTCGATCTCCCACTCGATGGCGTCGGCCTGCAGGCAATTGCCCTGGCGTCCCTTGGGATCGCCAAAGATCAGGCCGACCTTGGTGCAGAGCACAACCTTGTCGCGGCGGCCCTTGATGGCCTGTCCCACCAGCTGCTCGGAATGGCCCTTGCCGTAGATGGGCGCCGTATCGATCAGGTTCACGCCGTGGTCGAGCGACGCACACAGAGAATCGATGCACTTTTTGTCCTCGATTGCGCCGAAGAAGTCGCCGCCCATGGCCCAGGTTCCCGCGCCGACGGCGGAAACGATCAGGTCGCTGTTGCCGAGTTTATTCATTCTCATGTTATTCTGTGCCCCCATTTCCTTATTTATCGTGGGTCTGACTGCGGTCTCATTATATCATTAAAATCCGGCACGCGCAACCTCATCGTCCGCAGTCTATGAACCGACGCACCGGCACGGGGATTTCTTTCTCCCCTGTGCAAACAGTCAGTCTTCGCCCAAGACGATCCTCACATCCATCTCCGGCAAGGCGTTCTTCAGCGCATGATTTAGGTGGTTGCCGTTCTTGCGGACGCTTCCGCCGATGACGACGGTGGTTGCGCCGATCTTTCGGGCGTGCGCAGCCAGGGTATTGACCACGTCGTCGTTGCGCAGCAGCAGCATATCCGCCTGCACGCTCTTGCTGATTTCAAATAAATATTCCAGCGCCTGCGCTTCCGACGCGCTGCCCAGGAAATTCGCTCCCATCTTGGCAACATGGACGACGGACAGCTCCGCGCCGTCCTCCCGGGCGATTTCCGCTCCAACATGGATCAGGTGCTCACAGGATTTCTGGCCGGTGACGCAGACCAGCACGCGGGGAATTAGGGTCATGGTTTCATCCTTTCTGCATCAGAAGGGGAAAGCGCAAAAACTCACTCGGCCGATTCGGGAACCAGCTCCAGTATCGACTGCCCATGCACGGTGATCTTGAAGCGCTCGCCGCAGTTCAGGCCGTCCTTGGGGTATTTCTGCACATCGAAATAGCAGAGTCGTTCCTCATCGCCCGCGTCGTCGGCAAAGACCAGCGCCTTGCACAGCACGCCTTCGCGCACGGAATCCTGTTCCACCGCCTTCAGCTCCCCGGTGAACTCGTGGTTGCGCCCGGTCAGCACTTCGCGCAAGAAACGCTTGTAGGCCGTCAGCGGCGAGATGCACAGACCCCAATAGAAAATCGCGGCGGCCGCGCCCAGCAGGCTCAGCGCGACGCTCAGCCACTGGATGCGCACGGTGGTCATCACCGCAAACGCGCCGATGTTGGGGAGGATGAACAGCACCGCCAGCACCGCGATGCGGCGCCAGATCTGCTTTTTAATGCGGGCAATATCGTCAGGCGAATACAGCATGGATCAAACCTTCCTTTTCACTTTATGCGCAGGATTTTCTCTCCATTCTCATTATCGCACAAATCCGTCCTGTTGCAAAGAGGGAATCATTGCCCCGCTTTCGGCTTGGCGGCGCGGGGCTTGCGCGCAGCGGGCGCTTTGGCCGCGCCCGTCTTCTTTGCGGCGGGCTTGGGCTTGAACTCCCGCTTGGGGAAATCCTGCGGCGGCGCGGTGACGGCATACTGGCAGAGAAACGCGCAATACCTGCGGATGCTCTGCATGAAGCGGTTCGGGTCCATCTTGCCCGCGGCGATGTCGCTCAGGCCCTTTTCCCACCGGCCGGTAGTTTCGGGCGAGGAAAGCTGCTCCGGCGCGACGGCGATGAGCCGGATGCCCTTGTCGGTGGGAATGAGCGCCTTTTTCTCGCGGCGGACGTAATCCACGGCGATGAGCCGCTCGATGATGGCGGCGCGCGTGGCGGGCGTGCCGAGGCCGCGCTCCTTCATCTGCCGGCGCAGCTCCTCGTTTTCGACGAACTTGCCCGCGTTTTCCATCGCGGCCAGCAGCGTGTTTTCGGTATAGGGCGAGGGCGGCGCGGTCTTTTTCGCCACTGCCTTGGCGGATTTGACCGACACGCGCTGTCCCTTCTGCAGCTGCGGCAGCGCCTGCTCTTCTTCGCCCTTTTTCGGCTTGCTGCGCAGCGGGGGATTGGCGGCCTGCCAGCCCTGCGCGATCACCGCGCGCCCGCGGGAGAGGAATTTGTGCTCGCCAACGCCTGTGACGGCGCTCATCGCGTCGTATTCCATGTCGGGATAAAACGCCGCGATCAGCTGCCGCGCCACCATCTCATAGAGCTTCTGCTCGTCCGCCGTCAGCGCGCCGGGCCTGCGCCCGGTGGGGATGATGGCATGGTGGTCGGTGAGTTTTGCGTCGTCATAGACCCTTTTGCCGGGATCGACCGCCCTGTCCGGCGAGAGCACCAGCGCGCGCAGCGGCTCCGGCATCCCCTTCAAAATTCCCTGCACCTTGGGGCGCATATCGTGGGAAAGATAGCGCGAATCGGTGCGCGGATAGGTCAGCAGCTTGTGCTTTTCATACAGCGCCTGCGCCAGGTTCAGCGTTTTCTGCGCGGTAAAGCCGTAGCGCGCGTTGGCCTCGCGCTGCAGGGTCGTCAGGTCATAGAGCAGCGGCGGCGGCACGCGCTTGCGCTCGGTGGAAACCTCCAGCACCTCGCCCTCTCGCCCCGTCACGGCGGACACGATCTCCTTGGCCGTCTTTTCATCCGGAATACGGGTTTTGCCGTCTTTGTCGATCCATGTGCCGCGGTATCCGCCGAAATCCGCCTGCACCTCCCAATAGTTTTCCGGCACGAAATTGCGGATTTCCAGCGCGCGCTTGACCAAAATCGACAGCGTCGGGGTCTGCACGCGCCCGACGGAGAGCAGGCTGTCGTACCGCAGCGTAAAGGCGCGTGAGCCGTTCATGCCCACCAGCCAGTCCGCGTCCGACCGGCACAGCGCCGAGGCATAGAGTCCGTCGTAATCCGCGCCGTCCCTGAGGTTGGCAAAGCCCTCCGCAATGGCTTCCTCGGTCATGGACGAAATCCACAGCCGCCGGAAGGGCTTTCGGCATCCCGCCATCTGATAGATGCGGCGGAAGATCAACTCGCCCTCGCGCCCGGCATCGGTGGCGCAGATCACGCTGTCCACCTGCGGCGCGTTCAGAATCGTCTTGACGCACTGAAACTGGTCGCGCGACTGGGCAATGACCTTGAGCGGGATGTTCTCCGGCAGCATGGGCAGCGTGTCCTGCCGCCAGGTCTTCCAGCGCGCGTCGATCTCCTCCGGGTTGACCTGCGTCACCAGATGCCCCACCGCCCATGTCACCACATAGCCGCCGCCCTTGAGGCACCCCTTGCCCGGCGTGTTCGCGCCGAGCACCCGCGCGATATCCCGCGCCACCGATGGCTTTTCGGCCAATACGCAGATCATTCCCATCGTGCAAAAACTCCTTCCGCCGGGCTCCCCGCCCGCTTCCCGCGCTCTTCACTTCCGCCCCCATTATACCATCTTTCCCCCTCCCCGGCAAAGTCCCCGCCGCAAGACCGCCTCTCTTGGCTCCCCCTCGTAGGCCGCAAAGCGGCTGGAACTCGTGCATTTCGGCTTGTCGATTAGAACACCGATGCGTCATATAGTATAGTAGTGCAGAATCGTCAACCCTTCCGTCACAGCTTCGCTGTGCCATCTCCCTCTTCGCACCATCCTGCCTTTCGGCGCGCTGGCGTTCCGTTCGGCTTATTGGCTACCTCCGCGCCATCCCGCCTTGCGGCGCGCTGGCGTTCCGTTCGGCTTTTTGGCTGCGCCAAACGCTCGAACTCCAGTCGCTTCGCGACCTACGGCAGGCCCAAACGCTCGAACTCCAGGTTCGCTCCACTCACCCTTCGAGCCCACAGGGGAGGCATAAGAGCGCGCTGCCTCTCTTGGCTCCCCTGTGAAGGGGAGCTGGCGCCGCGGCGGCCCGAAGGGTTGCCCCTCTAAACTCTTTCCCGACAAGTCTTGTACCCCCCTCCGCGTTCTGATATAATGTTTGGGTAAATCACATTCTTTGGGGGATCAAAAAAATATGGCTCGACTCCGTGAATTCCTGCTTGACCGCGATTTTTACCGCAGCGTGCTGACGCTCGGTCTGCCCATCGCGGCGCAGAACCTGCTCTCCTCTTCCGCCAACCTGATCGACACCATCATGGTCGGCCAGCTGGGCGAGGTCTCGCTCTCCGCCGTGGGCATGGCGGGGCAGTGGTCGTTCCTGATGTTCCTGTTCTTCTTCGGCTTTTCGTCCGGCAGCAGCGTGTTTTTCTCGCAGTATTGGGGGATAAAAGACCTGTCCCGCATCCGCCACACCTATACGCTGGGCTTTGCCAACGTCTTTATCATCTCGCTGATCTTCATGGTGGTGGGTTATTGCTTCCCCGCGCAGGTCATCCGGGTGTTTACCAACGATGAAGTCGTCGTGGCCGAGGGCGTGCTCTACCTGCGCGTAGCGGTCTTCGCCTATGCCGCCCAGTGCGTCAACACCTACGGCTGCGCCCTGCTGCGCGCCACGGAGGAAGTCCGCCTGCCGATGATCTCCAATATCATCGCGGTGCTGACCAATACGTTCCTCAACTGGGTGTTCATCTACGGCAACCTCGGCGTGCCTGCAATGGGCGTGCGCGGCGCGGCGCTGGCCACGGCGATTTCGTCCTGGGTGGGCATGGCGATCGTGCTGATCGTTTCCTATAAAAAGAAGAACCTGCTGGCGCTGCCGCTGAAGGAATTTTTCCACATCCGCAAAAGCACCGTCAAGCGTTTCTATCCTGTGGTGCTGCCCGTCGTGTTCAACGAGAGCCTCTGGGCGCTGGCCTCCATGGCGCTGAACATGGTCTACGGCCGCCTGGGCACCGGCAACTACTCCGCCATGACCGTCAAAAACACCATCGAAAACCTCGCCTTCACCTTCTTCATCGGTCTGTCTTCGGCGGACTCCGTCATGGTCGGCAAGTCCATCGGCGCGGGCGATTTCAAGCGGGGCTTTACCGACGCGCGGCGTTTCGGCCTGCTCTCTCCGGCGCTGGCAGTGTTGCTGGGGGTCGTGCTGGTGCTGCTGCGCGTGCCGCTGACCAATCTGTTCACCCTGTCGGACGAGGTCAAGGTCACGGCGCAGTACCTGATGATCGTCAATGCCTGCATCTACCCCTTGCGCATGTTCAACCACATGAACATCGTGGGCACCTTCCGCGCGGGCGGCGATACCAAGGCGAGCCTCATCATGGACGCGGGCAGCATCTGGTGCCTGTCGGTGCCGCTGGTGGCGCTGGCGGGGTTGGTGTGGAAATTCCCGTTCGTGCTGGTGTTCGCCATGACCGCGGTGGAAGAACTGGCCAAGTTTACCTGCGGCATGATCTATCTGAACTCCGGCAAGTGGATCAAGCCCGTCACCGCGCCGCAGCCCCTGCCCGTCGCGGCGGAGGAAACCTTCCCCGCCGAGGATCAGGCGGTGTAAATCCCGCTTTTCAAGGAGGTTTCTTCCATGAAATCTTCCCTCTATCTGCGTTCCCTGGAGCGTCTTTGGGAATGCGCGCCCGGCTATCCCGGCGACACGGCGGTGCTGCGGCGCTTTTCCCGGCTGGATTTTTCCGCGCCGGTGACGATGCTCTGCGGGGACAACGGCTGCGGCAAGACCACGCTGATTGAGCTGCTCGCCTGCAAGGTGCGCGCCAACCGCATCGGCCCGCCGCAGGGCGCGCTCACCGGCAGCCAGCGCGCCGTTGCCGCTGCGGCGGACGATTTCCGCGTCGTGATGGGCGGCAGGCCCGCGCACAGCTTTCTGTTCACGGCGGAGGGTTTTTCGCAATACGTCGCAACGCTTACGGCGGAAAAGGAATTCGCCCGCGCGGAGCTTGACGGCCTTTCCGGCAAATACGGCAGCGACTACGCGCGCTCCCTCGCCGCGCAGCCCTTTGCGGGCACGCTTGCCGCCATCGACCATCTTTACGCCGCGCCGCTGGAGACGCAGTCCCACGGGCAGGGCTTTCTGGATTTCTTCCAATCGCGGCTGATGCCCGGCGGGCTCTACCTGATGGACGAACCGGAGGCGGCGCTCTCCTATGTCAACCAGCTGGCGCTGATCTATCTGATGCAGGACGCGGTGAGCGACGGCTGCCAGTTTGTGCTGGCGACCCACAGCCCGATCCTGACCGCCTGCCCCGGCGCGGCGATTTACGAGATCGACGAAGGGCGGCTGACGCCCACCGACTATGAGCACTTGAGCAGCGTGCAGTTTCTTTCGCATTTTCTCAAAGCGCACGCGCACCTTCTCGGTGCGAAATGACGCACATCTAAAACCACTCATCGTTTTGTTAAAATCTTCAACAATTCAATACACGAATCAACAGGAAACGGAATCCGCAATGGATTTCGTTTCCTGTTCTTTATGTTTTTTTACATTTCTCCATGGATTCGCTGTTAAATTTTGATGAGCGCGGTTTTTGGAGGGAAATGTGGTGTATACTCATTCTATATCGAAATAAATACGCTTTGACCCGAAATGAGGAGAACGAGAACCCGATGATGAGGATTGGCTTGGACGTAGGGTCCACGACCCTGAAGTGCATCGTGCTGAACGATCAGAACGAGATCATATATAAGGATTACGAGCGGCACTATTCCCAGATCACGGAGAAGGCCGCTTCGATGCTGCGCAGCATCGCCCGGCACTTCCCGCAGGAAAAGCAGGCGCAGCTGTGCATCTCCGGCTCGGCGGGCATGGGCTTTGCCGAGAGCATGGGCATCCCGTTCGTGCAGGAGGTCTACGCCACGCGCGTCTCCATCAAGCGCCTGCTGCCCCGCACCGACGTGGTGATCGAGCTGGGCGGCGAGGATGCGAAGATCCTGTTCGTCTCCGGCAACATGGAGGTGCGCATGAACGGCAGCTGCGCGGGCGGCACCGGCGCCTTCATCGACCAGATGGCCACGCTTTTGCAGCTGACCCCCTCCGAGATGAACGATCTTGCCGCGCACCAGACCAAAATCTACTCCATCGCCTCGCGCTGCGGCGTGTTCGCCAAGTCCGACATCCAGCCGCTGCTCAACCAGGGCGCGCGCAAGGAGGACGTCTGCGCCTCCATCTTCGGCGCCGTGGTCAACCAGACCATCGCGGGTCTTGCGCAGGGGCGCGAAATCGAGGGCAACATCGTGTATCTCGGCGGCCCGCTGACCTTCTTTTCCGAGCTGCGCAAGGCGTTCGACCAGGGCTTGAACACACAGGGGCTGCTGCCGGAAAACTCGCTCTATTTCGTGGCGATGGGCGCGGCCTTTCAGGCGAACGAGCAGCCCTTTGACCTTGCCGTCATCACGGAGAAGATCGAAAACTATACCGCCGGCGGCAACTACACCGGCTGCCGTCCGCTCTTTGCGAATCAGGCGGAATACGACGAATTCACCGCCCGCCACGCTC
The DNA here is from genome assembly GCA_905193155.1 of uncultured Christensenella sp. Taxonomy (GTDB): domain Bacteria; phylum Bacillota; class Clostridia; order Christensenellales; family UBA1750; genus Spyradocola. The sequence goes on along the minus strand of CAJJNQ010000044.1, from coordinate 10,311 downwards.
GCGACAAAATGACGGTCACGGGCGCGCTTCAGCCCGACAACTTTGCCTATATCGGCATCGACGCGGGCTCCACCACCGTCAAGGCCGTGGTGCTCGATTCCAAGGCGAACATCGCCTATACGCAGTATCTGCCCAACAGCGGCAACCCGGTTCCGCTCGTGCGCGAGTTTTTGCAGGAGGTCTACCGCCGCTTCCCCGGCGTGATCGTCAAGGCCGCTGCTTCCACCGGCTACGGCGAGGAGATCATCAAAAACGCCTTCCGCGCCGATTTTGGCCTGGTCGAAACCATCGCGCATTTCACCGCCGCTAAAGAATTCGATCCCGACGTGGATTTCATCATCGACATCGGCGGGCAGGACATCAAGTGCTTCAAGATCCGCGGCGGCGTGATCGACAATATCTTCCTGAACGAGGCCTGTTCCTCCGGCTGCGGCTCGTTCCTTCAGACCTTTGCGGGCGCGCTGGGCTATTCCATCGCGGACTTTGCCAAGGCGGGGCTCTTTGCCGACAAGCCCGTGGATCTGGGCTCGCGCTGCACGGTGTTTATGAACTCCTCCGTCAAGCAGGCGCAGAAGGACGGCGCGTCGATCGAGAACATCTCCGCCGGTCTTTCCATCAGCGTGGTCAAAAACGCGCTCTACAAGGTCATCCGCGTGGGCAATGCCTCGGAATTGGGGCAGCACATCGTGGTGCAGGGCGGCACGTTCTTAAACGACGCGGTGCTGCGCGCCTTCGAGCAGGAGATCGGCCACGACGTCATCCGCCCGTCGCTCTCCGGCGTCATGGGTGCGATGGGCGCGGCGCTCTACGCCATGGCGCATCAGAAAGCGGAGCGCTCCTCCCTGCTCTCGCCCGAAGAGCTTAAGGCCTTTACCCATCAGGTGCAGGCCGTCACCTGCAACGGCTGTACCAACCACTGCCGCCTGACCATCAACACCTTTGCCGGCGGCAAAAAGTTCATCGGCGGCAACCAGTGCGCCAAGCCCCTGCGCACCGAGCGCGCGCAGGAGAGATACGATCTTTACGACTACAAGCGCGAGCTGCTCGCCCAATACGGCAGCGTGAAGGGCACGCGCCAGAACATCGGGCTGCCGATGGGGCTGAACTTCTACGAGCTGCTGCCCTTCTGGCACACGTTTTTGACCGCGCTGGGCTTCGGCGTGACGGTTTCGCCCAAGACCACCAAGGCGCTGTACCACCTGGGGCAGACCTCCATTCCGTCCGATACCGCCTGCTATCCGGCAAAGCTGATGCACGGCCATGTGCAGGCGCTGCTGGACGAAGGCGTGGACGCGATCTTCTACCCCTGCATGAGCTATAACTTCGACGAGCACCTGGGCGACAACCATTACAACTGCCCGGTGGTGGCCTATTACCCCGAGGTCATCGCCTCCAACATGAAGTCGCTCTCCGGCACGCCGTTCATCCACGATTACGTCGGCATCCACCGCCCGCACGACTTCCCGAAGAAGATGCACGCCATCCTCGTCAAGTATTTCGGCGACAGCATCACGCTGCGGGAGGTCAAAGAGGCTTCCAAGAAGGCCTACGCCGCCTACGACGCGCACATGCGCGCCGTGCGGGACAAGGGCGAGGAATACCTGCGCCTGGCGAAGGAAAAGGGCCTGCCCGTGATCGTGCTCTGCGGCCGTCCCTATCATCTGGACGGCGAGATCAACCACGGCATCGACGGCTTCATCGCAGATTCCGGCGCGGTGGTCGTGTCCGAGGATTCTCTGGGCGACGAATACGTTAAAGCCCCCACCACGGTGCTGAACCAGTGGACCTATCACTCCCGCCTGTATGCCGCCGCGCGCTACATCGCAAACTCCGGCGATCCGCACATCAATCTGGTGCAGCTGGTGTCCTTCGGCTGCGGCGTGGACGCCATCACCACCGACGAGGTGCGCAAGATCCTCGAGGGCGCGGGCCGCATCTATACGCAGATCAAGATCGACGAAATCACCAACCTGGGCGCGGTCAAGATCCGCCTGCGCTCGCTGTTCTCCGCCATCGGCGAGAAGGGAGGCTATACGCATGGCTGATGAAGCTGGCCGCATCGAATTTACCAAGGAGATGAGGAAGACCTATAAGCTCCTCTTCCCCAACATGGCGGAAATCCATTTCCGCATTCTGCAAAACACCTTCCGCTCCTACGGCTACAACGTAGAGCTTTTGACCAACGACGGGCAGGAGGTCGTGGACGAAGGGCTGAAATACGTCCACAACGACATCTGCTACCCCGCGCTGCTCACCATCGGCCAGATGATTTCCGCCCTCAAGAGCGGCAAATACGACCTTAACCACGTCGCGCTGATGATGACCCAGACCGGCGGCGGCTGCCGCGCCTCCAACTACATCTTCCTGCTGCGCAAGGCGCTCAAAAATGCCGGCATGGGGCAGGTGCCGGTCGTCTCGGTCAACCTTTCCGGGTTGGAGAAGAACAGCGGCTTTAAGATCACGCTGCCGCTGCTGCGCCGCGCGCTGGCCGCGCTGACCTACGGCGACCTTTTGATGCTGCTGCGCAACCAGACCCGCCCCTATGAAAAGAACCCCGGCGAAACCGACGCGCTGGTGGACAAATGGGTGGACGACATCTGCGCCCGTTTCCTAAAGGGCAAGGGCTTTCAGAAAAAGCAGATCCGCACCCTGACGCGCGAGATCGTGGCCTCATTTGACCGCATCGAGATTCTTCCCGTCAAAAAGATCCGCGTGGGCATTGTGGGCGAAATTTACGCCAAGTATTCGCCGCTGGCCAACAACCACCTGGAGGATTTTCTCCGCTCGCAGGACTGCGAGGTCAACGTCCCCGGCATCATGGCCTTCATGCTCTTCAAGGTGGATAACCGCCTGGAGGACATCAAGCTCTACGGCGGCAACCCCCTCAAAAAGTTCGTCATCCAGATTCTCTACGACTATCTGGAGGTCTTTGAGCGCTATACGCTGGACGCGGTCTCCATCTCCGCGCGCTACCACAAGCCCGCCTCCTACCGCGCAATCAAGCAGATGGTGCGCCCGCTGATCGGCTACGGCTGCAAGATGGGCGAGGGCTGGCTGCTGACGGGCGAAATGATCGAGCTGGTCGAAACCGGCTATGAAAACATCGTCTGCGCGCAGCCCTTCGGCTGCCTGCCCAACCACATCGTGGGCAAGGGCAAGATCCGCCAGATCCGCGAGATGTACCCGCAGGCCAACATCGTGCCCATCGACTACGACCCCGGCGCCACCCGCGTCAATCAGGAAAACCGCATCAAATTGATGCTTTCTGTTGCCAGAGAGCGTTTAAACGAGCAGAAATAACAAAAGCCGCGGAGCCGGAAAAAAAGACCTGGCTCCGCGGCTTTCGTTATTTTCGTATTTTTCCTTTTTCGGTCGACGTTCGGATAAATCCGTCAAATTATACTTATAGTCTCATTATCGTTTTCAGCAAGAAAATCCCTGAAAATAAAGGTTTTACGGCAGGTCATTTCATCAAATGAAACAGAATGGTTATCTTCATATTTTGATGCATCATAATATCATATAATTGACAATCGGCTGAATTGCCTTTATAATAAGCATCGTAAGGTACAGGCGGGCGGTTAAAAAACCGACAGACCCGTTTGAAGCCTCCCGAGCTGAAAAACAGCCGGGATAAGAAAAAGAAAACAAAAAATAGATACGAAAACATAAAAACAGCCGTGCGGGTCAGCAGATGGAAAGCGTCCCGGAATTCGCGGCAACGGGGGGTGCCATCAATACAAATACGGTGGCTTGTGCGGTACGAATTTCGTGCCGCACGTTTTTTTATTTCAAAATCCCTTTCGGAGGAAATCGTATGAAAAGCATGCTCCGTTTCTTCCCCGCGCTGCTGGCAGTCTGGCCGTATGGCATACTTTGCATCGGCCTGTTTGAAGAAGACTCGGCAGGCTCGATGGTCTTTTTGTGGGTTTACTGCGGGCTGACTGCGGCGCTGCTGCTGTTCCAGATTCTCTATTGCTGCCTGCACCGGGCTTCGGCGCGGACATTCGCTTTCTGGAATCTGACCGTCAAGCTGTGCCACATCCCATTTTACCTTGCGGCGTTTGCGCTGGGCGTGCTGATGACGATGGCGATGGTCGTGCCCGCGCTGCTGTTCGTCTCCCCGGCGGTGAATCTGCTGCTGCTCGCCGTGGACACGGCGCTGATGCTGACCTCCTCGGCTTACGGCATCCGCGCGGCGGTATCGGGTGTGCGGGAGGGCAGGCTCTCTATCGGGTGCGCCGTGCTGCTGGGCGCGCTGCACCTGTTTTTCGTATTCGATGTGATCGGCGCGGCGGTGGAATACGCTTTTTTCCGCGCCGCAGATTCAAAAAATAAACTTCAACAGGAGGGCATTCACTCATGACACATGGTAAGGATTGGATGGTCGGGGCTTCGACGTGCAGCGTGGGCAAGGCCACGCCCGAGGTGGTGCGCGCCTATGCCGAAGCGGGACTGGACGCGATGGAAATCTCCCTCAAGGCGCACGAATACGCCGCACTCGATCTGCCCGCGCTGCGCCGCGCCGCAGACGATGCGGGGTTGACGATCTGGAGCCTGCACCTGCCGTTTTCGAACGATCTGTCCATCGCGCACAAGGATGCGCAAGTGCGAAAAAAGGCAATGGAAACCAACATCGCGCTGCTGCGCAAACTGGGCGAAAACGGTATTTCCCACGCCGTGGTGCATCCTGGCACGGAGCCCACGGCGGACGCCGACCGCGCCGAGCGATTGAAGGAATCGAGGGAAAACCTCTGCCTGCTGACCGAGGAAGCGATCAAAGACGGCGTGCAGCTGTGCGTAGAAGAGCTGCCGCGCACCTGCCCCGGCAACTGTTCCGAGGAGATGGCCTACCTCTTGGAGGCGCACCCGCGCCTGCGCCTGTGCTTCGACACCAACCACTTGCTCAAGGAAAGCCATGAGCATTTCTTAAACGCCGTGGGCAGCCGGGTAGAGACGCTGCACGTTTCGGACTACGACTTCATCGACGAGCGGCACCAACTGCCCGGCGAGGGACAGATCGACTGGCAGAAGCTGATTGCACACCTGGAGCAGCTCGACTACAAGGGACCGTGGATGTACGAGGTCGCGCTTGCCCCTGCGCCGGGGCGCCGCACCGGCCCGCAGCTGGAGCTTGCCGATTTTGTGCGCAATCACAAAGCGCTGATGCGGTAACAGAATTCCCTGCCTTCTCGTTTATACATTCGGATAAAGATGACAGGGAAGGGTGGCTTTTCCATGAAACGTGTGCTCTCGATCGTATGTGTGGGGCTGATCCTGCTGCTGGGCGGGCTTTGCGTGGTGCAGACCGCGCGGCCGGGGCTGCTGGGGCGGGTCTGGCGGCGCGTTTTTCCGGAAAAGCCAACGGCCGCGGCGGTCATTGTGCCGGACGAGGACTTCCCCTACAAACAGGGCGAGGGGCTGACGCTGATCGTGTCGGAGCGCTTCCCGCTTGCAGAAGCCTATGCGCCGGACGATTTGATCAACCTCTACGAGCACAAGGAACGCTCCTTCGAACTGGCGCGGGCGGATATTGAGCTGCGGCAGCCCGCCTTTGACGCGGCGCAGGAGATGTTCACCGCCGCCAAGGCGGACGGCGTGAGCGGCTTCATCCTCTCCAGCGGCTACCGCACGCGCGAGCGGCAGAGCGAGCTTTACGCCGAGAGCAGCAGCGGTTATGTCAACGCGCCGGGCGAGAGCGAGCATGAGCTGGGCCTTTCCTTCGACGTGACCGCCCGCACAGACGAAAGCTCCTTTGACAAGACCGAGCAATTCCGCTGGCTGAGCGCCCATGCGCACGAATACGGCTTTGTGCTGCGCTACCCTGCGGGCAAGGAGAGCCTGACCGGCGTGCCCTACGAATCGTGGCATTATCGCTACGTCGGCATCGACGCCGCGCAAACCATCCACGACAACGGATGGTGCCTGGAAGAATACGCCGCACAGTAAATACAAAAAGACCCATGCTGAAAGCTTTCAGCATGGGTCTTTTGCCGTCAGGAGGTTTTCTGCAAGAGTTCGCCCTCTCGACGTTCCAGTGCGCAGGGTTCTTATCCTATCGTTTCTGCACTGCAACCCCGGGAGGGGGCCCGCCGCGCGCCCGGCAAAGCCGGGCTTTCCGTCCGCGCTGCGCGCGGGCGGGGGACGCCGCCGGAGGCGGCGGCGCGGCGGGCCCCCTCCAACTGCGCACCGACCCGGCTTTTGCGCATACCGAAGGAAACGGATTTGCGCGTCATCCCTTCGCAGCGCTCTCGCCGGCTGCCTGCACCCGCGCCCAATAGCGCAGGAAGTTTTCGCCCATCACACCGCGCACATCGCTTTCCTTCCAGTTGCGGCGCAGCAGCGCATCATAGATCGCGCCCAGTTTCGAGCAGTCCTCCAGACCGACGGGCACGCGGCCGATGCCGTCGTAATCCGAACCCAGGCCGATGTGCTCCGCGCCTGCGCGCGAAGCCATGTATTCGATGTGCCGCACCACATCGTCCGTCGTAGCCAGATGATCGATCGGGTACCCGCCGCCCACCAGAAAATCGTGGCAGAAGTTCACGCCGATGTACCCGCCGCGCTTGCCGAAGCAATCGAGCATCTCGTCGGTCAGATCGCGCTCCTGGTCGGGGCAGAGCGCCCGCGCGCAGGAGTGCGACGCGCACGGCGGCTTTTCCGCGCTCTCCAGCACCTGCCAGGTCGTCCGGTCGGAGGCATGGGAAAGATCCACGATCACGCCCATGCGCCCGCACTCCCGAATGACCTCGTATCCGACGTCGGTCAAGCCGGTATCCTCCGCATCCGCCACGCCGGAACAAATCTGATTGCCCAGCGACCAGCACAGGCCGAACATCCGCACCCCCAGCCGCACGAGCAGCCGCAGCACGCCGATATCGCCCTCGATGATGTCGCCGCCCTCCACCGAGAGCATAGCCGCGGGCTTTCCCGCCTTCTGCGCGGCATATACGTCCTCCGGGCGCAGCGCCTGCACAAGCTCCCCCTCGTGCGCCGCCAGCATCCGGTAAAAGCGATCCACCGCGTCCAGCCCCATGTGGATCATGGAGCCGTTTTTCTTCGGGTCGGTCGAAAACGCCGCAAAGGTCATCAGGGAAACCCCGCCGCGTTTCATTTTATTCAAGGAGACGTGCTTGCGCTCGTCGGTCAATCCCGCCTCCGGGTTTTCAATCTCCAGTAATGCGTCGTTGTGCGCATCTGCAATCATCATCGGCCTTCGCCCCTCTTTCCGCTCCCAGTATAGCATATTCCGCCGCCCGCTTCCACCGGAGCGCAAAAAAACAACAGCAGCCGGAGGCATAAATCCCTCCGGCTGCTGTGTGAGACTTAGTTTTTCCAGACCAGGCTGACGGGGCGGGGCAGTTCGAACCTCTTGTCCGTCAGGGTGAGGGTACCGTCGGCATTGACCTTGAGGACGGTGATGTCGGAGCTGTCCTGATTGCAGCAGAACACCATCTTGCCGTCCGGCGTGTAGGCAAACTCGCGCGGGGTCTTTCCGCCGACCTTGACGATCTGCTTGAGGGTGAGCTTGCCGCCCTCGGCTTCGAACAGCGCCAGGCTGTCGTCGCCGCGGTTGGAGACGACCAGCGTCTTGCCGTCGGGCGCAAAATGAATCGCCGCGTCGATGTTCTCGCCCGCAAAGCCCTCGGGCAGGGTGTTTACGGCAGAGAGGAAGGTCATGCGGCCGTCCTCATAGGCATAGGCGCGCACGGTGCAGCCCATCTCGGTCACGACATAGGCGTACTTTCCGTCGCGGGAGAATTCGATGTGGCGGGGGCCGTTGCCCGCGGGCGTGCGCACAAAGCTGCCGCGCGTTGCATCCAGGCCGCACTTGCCGCACAGGGGATAGAGCACTACCGCGTCGATGCCCAGATCGCATACGGCGAGATATTTTCCGTCCGGCGTGATGCGGGTGCAGTGGACATGGGGCTTTTCCTGGCGGCGGGGATTCGCGCCGGTGCCCTGGTGCACGACGATCTTGGGATCGTCCTTGAGCGCACCGTTTTCATCCACGGCAAAGACCGTGGCCGTGCCCTCGGAATAGTTCGCCGCATAGACGAATTTTCCGTCCGGAGAGACCGAAACATAGCAGGGGTGCTTGCCCTGCGTGCCGACGATGTTCAAAAAAGTGAGCTTGCCCTCTGCATCCACCGCGCAGGCCGCCGCCGCGCCGCCGTTCCGGCTGCGGAACTCGCCGGTCTCGCTGGCCGCGTAGAGGTATTTGCCGTCCGGAGCAAGCGCCAGATGCGAGGGATTTTCAACGTCCGTAGTGTCCAGCACGCGCAGATCGCCGGTTTCGCTGTCGATCATCGCGCGGAAGATGCCGCCGTTTTCGCCCTTGGAATAGGTCCCGATGTAAGCCATGTACTCCGCCATATGAAAGTGACCTCCTTTTTATCTGTGAGGGGTTGTTCTGTCCCTTCCATTATAACAAACCTCATGCGAATTTCAACCGTTTTCCACTGTGCTGAAATCCTGAATTGACTTTATCTACTTCTATTGCTATACTCATTTTTAGCAGAACAAATACACAAACCCTTACTAGGAGGATGGATCTTATGAACAAGACTGCACTCATCACCGGCGGAAGCCACAACATTGGACAGGGCATTGCCATCGTGCTGGCCGAACACGGCTACGACGTGGCCATCACCTATAACTCCCGCAAGGAAGGCGCGATCGAGACCCAGCAGGAAATCGAAAAGCTGGGCCGCAAGTGCTTCATCTATCAGGCGAGCCTCGAAAAGGCCGAAGTGCCCCAGCAGATCGTCGATCAGGCGCACAAGGATCTGGGTCGTCTCGACCTTATGGTGTGCAACGCGGGCAACGGCGGTTTCCGCGGCAGCATCCTGACCATCACGCCCGAAAACGTAGACGAGGTCTACACCGTCAACTTCCGCAACTACATGCTGTGCGCCGGCGCTGCCGCCCGCCACATGGTTGCCGACAAGATCGAGGGCAACATCATCTTCATCACCAGCTCCCGCGCCGAAATGGCCTATCCGGACGACTATCTCTACGGCGGCTTCAAGGCCTGCGTCAAGCGCGCGACCGAGTCCATGGCGCTGGATCTTTCTTCCTACAACATCCGCGTCAACTGCGTCGCCCCCGGCGCGACCTGGACGCCCAAGAACCCCGCGATGCTCTCTCCCTTCGTCAAGGAATCCATCCCGCTGCACCGCGTCGGCACGCCGCGTGAAAACGGCGAGGTCGTAGCATTCCTGGCCAGCGAGAACGCCTCCTATATCACCGGCATCACCGTCCGCGTGGACGGCGGTCTGATCCTGCCCGGCATGCTCGAGGGCTACGACAAGATCCCGTGGGTGCGCGAAGAGTGGAAGAAGGATCAGTACGAAAAGGCCATGGCCATGGTCAAAAAGGACGAAGAATAAGCCGTAGACGAAGAATAAGCCGTAAAGGAGCGTTGCGCCCATGCACACCAAAGACAGCCTCATCGCCCAACTGTCGGCGATGCTGCCCAGCGATGCGACGGTGCTGATGCACTCCTCCTGCAAAAGCCTCGGGCAGATGGAAAACGGCGGCGACACGATATTGGACGCACTGACGGAGTATTTCTCCCGCGGTCTTGTGGTGCTGCCGACCCACACCTGGGCGACGGTCAACGACCGCCAGCCGGTCTACGACGTGCTCTACACGCCGGTATGCATCGGCCTGCTGCCGGAGCTGTTCCGCAAGCGGCCGGGCGTTCACCGCTCATGGCACCCGACACACTCGGTGGCGGCCTTTGGCGCAGATGCGGAAGAGTTTGTCCGCGGCGACGAAAACTGCCCGACGCCCTGTGCGCGGGATTCCGCGTGGGGACGGCTTTACGACCGTGACGCCTATGTGCTGCTGGTGGGCGTGGAGCTGAACCGCATGACGTTCTTCCACGGCGTGGAGGAATGGAACGGCATCCCCGGCCGCCTGAAGGAGACGCCCAACCGCTATGTCGTGATCCCGCCGGACGGCGGGCGCATTGTGCGGGACTACTACCCGCACTGCGGCGATTCGTCTCAGCTCTATCCCAAGGCGGAAACAGCGCTGCTGCATGCGGGCGCGATGCGCATGGAAAAGCTGGGCGACGCGACGGTTCGCCTGCTCTCCTGCCGCAAATCGGCCGAGGTCGTTTCCTCGCTGCTCAAAGACAATCCGTTTTTCTTCGGAAAAGCGGGCTACCGCTGAAAAATCGTACCGGTTCGGCTGACGCAAAAGCCGGGCTAGTGCGCCGTCGGAGGGGGCCCGCCGCGCGCCCGGCTTCGCCGGGCCGGCCGTCCGCGCTGCGCGCGGGCGGGCTGCGCCGCCTTCGGCGGC
>CAJJNQ010000043.1 GCA_905193155.1 uncultured Christensenella sp. | reverse complement strand
GCGAGCGCGGCGGGGTTGGCGGACTACATTGCGGAGGCGGCGCCGGGCGGGGCTGAGAGCCTGTATGTATTCTGCGAGACGGGTGAGGATGGCGTGCGGACGGAATACGTGCTGACGGGTGCGGCGGACGGCGTGCGCGTCTGGCGGGACGGGCAATGGAAGCTGCTTTTTACGGGCACGGCGGGGGGCTGGGGCTTTCTTTCCTACAAAAAGGGCGCGGACAGCATCCTGATCTTCGGCAACGGCGTGGACGAGGTGCAGGTTTGGGACGGGCAGGCGGAGAGCTCGGCAAAGCTGGAAGGGGTTCCGGCGAAGGGGAAGTTCTTCGCGCTGCACTACGAGCGGGTGTGGATGTGCGGCGATGCGGAGAACCCGGACAGGCTGTATTACTCGCGGATGCTGAACCCCAACGACTGGACGGGCGACGCGGTCACGCCGGAGACGGGCGGCGGGTTTGTGGATCTGCCGACGTTTGACGGCGGGGTGATCACGAACCTTTACAGCGTGGGCGGGGATCTGTGCATCCTCAAGTCCACCACGGCGATGCTGCTCTACGGCACGTCGCCGGACAACTATCAGGTCACGCGGATGTCGGGCGAGATGGGCACGATCGCGGGGCGGACGGCGGCGGTTTACGGGCAGACGGGGTATTTTGTGACGGCGCACGGCATCGGCGTGCAGAGCGGCACGACGATTAGTCTCTTGGACGACCGCAAGCTGCCGCGGCTGTTCGACGGGGACTACTGCGAGGAGCCGGACTGCGGGGAAGGGCTTTCGCCGCACTTCGGCGCGTGCGCGGCGGGGATCTGCTTTCGGGAGCGTTTGTGGTTTGCGCTGCCGCTGGGGCAGGAGAGAAAGAACAGCGTGGTGCTGGAATACGATCTGGCGCGGGAGACGTACATGATGCACGATTTCGGCGGGGCGGTGGGCTTTGCGCGGGCGGGGCAGATGCGCGAAAAGCTGCTGGTGCTGGGCGCGGACGGCGTGGTGCGCGCGCTGGGCGGCGGCGCGCCCGCGCCGGGGCAATGGCGCACGCCGTGGCTGGACTTCGGCTCATCGGAGGAAAAGGTGGCGCGGGGCATTGCGCTCTACGGGCGCATTGAAAGCGAGGGCGATGCGGCGTGCGTGGCGGTGACGGTGGAGAGCGACCGGGGCAAAAAGGTGCGCAGGCTGTGCACGCGGGACGCGGTGGGGGCGGAGAAGAACCGGTACTTCCGCCGCGGTTTTCGACTGGGCGGCAGGCGGTTCCGGATCGACATATGCGCGGAGGCGGGGACGAGGTTCTGCTTTACGGGGGGAATGGAGCTTCTGACGGAGTGAGGAGGTTCGCTGAAACCGTCCGCCCGATGGGCGGGCGATTTCAGCGAGGGACATTTTTCGACGCGCACGGCTTCGCCGCACACGTCGAAAAATATCGGAAGCGATTTTTCCGCCGCCCAATGAAATTGGGCTATGAAAAAATCGCTCCTCGCGGTGCGCAGGTCACCGCTGCGGAACAAGTCGGGGGCGGCTGCGGCCGCCCCCGACACCCCCTGGGGTGGGCTTACCCGGTCTTATTTTGTGTAGAAGTTGAGTGCGGCCACAAACCGAGTGCAGTTCGCAGGGTGAGCGAAGCGAACCTGAAGGTCGAGCGTTTTGGAGAAAAAGCTGAAAGGCTTTTTCGGAAAATAAGCCGACCGAAACACCGGAGCAGCTCAAAGAGCTGGTTCGGTGCGGAGACTGGGGGAGGGCTGCGGCCCTCCCCCTTGCCCCCTACCTATGGGGGGCCACCCTTCAGGCGCTGCGCGCCAGCTCCCCTCAAGGGGAGCCTTTGAATCTGTTTGATTCGCAGCCTGAGGGTGGTGGGAGAGGGGGGCGGAGATTGGGGAAGGGCAAAGCCCTTCCCCTTGCCCCTATCCCGGTCGGGGAGATAACCCCTCAGTCAGCCTGCGGGCTGACAGCTCCCCTTGCACAGGGGAGCCGAAGGACGAAGCAGACAGCACTTCCTTATGCACAAAGAGGCAAGAGCCTCTCCCCTTACACAGGGGAGCCGAAGGGCGAAGCAGACAGCACTTCCTTATGTGTAAAGAGGTCAGAGCTCCCCTTGTACAGGGGAGCCGAAGGGCGAAGCAGACAGCACTTCCTTGTGTGTAAAGAGGTCAGAGCTCCCTTTGCACAGGGGAGCCGAAGGATGAAGAGAAGAAGGAGGGATGGGAGATCAGCGGACAGTTTTCGGTGGACGTGGTGGCGACGCCGCGGGTGGATTTGTGCGGGGCGGCGGCGCGGGATCTGAATTATCGGGAGGCGAACGGGAAGTTCCCGATGGAATCGCGGTCGCAGCTGGCGAAGGAGCAGGAGAAGCTCAACAGCTTTCTGCGGTATGTCAACGAATCCTTCATCATCAAGGGCTTTTCGCGGGCGTCGGTGCAGGAGCGGGCGAACGTGCGCGGGTTCACATCGGGCAACAGCGCGCCGATCTTGCAGCGGGGGACGGCAACGGAGCTTTGCGATTTTGACATCTCGCACGGGGACAACGCGCAGCTGCTGGTGCTGTGCACGATCACGGGCGATGCGGCGGCGAGCGGGAAGGAGGCGGCGGTGCTGAACGTGGTGCTGACGGAGAACGGTGCGCAGGTGCAGAAGTTTCAGCAGGCGATCGGCGGATGGACGACGTTTTCCGCACCGTTTCTGCTCATCAACCGCGCGCAGGGCGTGACGAACCTCAAAGTGAGCGTCAGCGTCAGCGGCGGGGAGATCTATCTGGACAAATACGGCGCGTTCGCCTCGGCGCTCGTGCTGGACTAAACGGCGAAAGGGAGGGAAGAAGATGGCGGGATACGACAGAAGCAAAAACGCCGATTACACGCTGGCGGTGCAGTCGGCGCTGAAAACGCTGGGCGCGGACCTGGGCGGGCCGGGCGTGGACGGAAAGTGGGGCAAGTACACCGAGGCGGCGTATCGGAAGAACCGCGCGGCGGTGGACAGACTGGTCTCGGAGATGGGCGTGAGCGCGGCGGGCGCTTACGGATCGGGCAGCCGATTGGCGGCGGAGCAGATCGACGTGCCGGAGCAGAAGGGCTTTGACGAATGGCTGAGCATCGGCGGGGCGCTGTTTGCCGCACAGGCTGAGGCGCGCAAGGCGTCCGCCAAGCGCCAGCTGGAAGTCAACCGGCAGCAGGTGGAACAGGCGCGCGCACAGTCCGCCGTGACGCTGGAAAACGCCGCCAACGCCAGGGGCTTCGGGCGCTCAAGCTATACCGCGGATCTGCTGCAGCGCAACGAGAACGCCGCGCGCGACAATCAGACCGCGCTGATGAACAATTTCAGCGACGCGCTGATGCAGATCGACGCGGATCAGGCGGCCGGCGCGGCGCAGTTTGCCGGGACGATGTGGAAATCCCAGCAGGATGCGGCGCTGGCGGCGCAGAAGTTCAACGCACAGATGCGGCAGGAATCCAATTTGGCGCAGTGGAAACAGGACAACGCCGATTGGGCGGCCGCGCAGAAAGCGAGCGCGTCCGGGTCCTCCGGCGGCCGCCGCCGCGCCTCCGGCAGAAGGACGGAGCAGGGAACGAAGGCCGGCGGCGTGCAGTCGCTGATCCGTGCGGGCGTGCAGGCGGTCAAGGGCATGAGAAAGCGATGAGGTGATAAATGGGAGAGAGCCGTTCTTCCTCGAAAAGGGAGGGCGGCTCTTTTCTATTTGCCGCAAAGCGTGCATAGGCATGGAGGGGAGGGGGAAAGCGATGCGGCGGCAGGAGAGGATCGGAAGAGAAGCGAGTGCGCAAGGTGCGCGTCCGGCACAGATCTTTCTGGAAGGAACGGGGAAGCGGCTGGCGGTGCGCGGGCACCGGGGCATCCTGGAATACACGGCGGAGGTGCTGCGGCTGCGCCTGCCCGGGGACGAGGGTGAGGCGCGGATTGAGGGCAAGAACCTCGTGCTGGAGCGCATGGACGGTGAGGACGCGGTGGTGACGGGGCGGGGGCATGGGGGGACGCTGGAAGAGGGGCAGGCGGGGCGGGGGGTGCGGGGGGCCCTGCCCCCCGCACCCCGGCGTCGGTAGAGGGAACGGCCTTGCGGCCGTTCTCTCTACCGACGCCCACAGCCGCAGCGAAGCTGCGGCCGGGGACGCACATCGAAGGGTTGGTGCGCCCAGGCCCCCGCCGCGTGTCCGGCGAAGCCGGACCCACGGCGCGCGGCACGCGCACCGCGGCCGCCCAAAGGGCGGACGCGGCGGGGGCCTGACCCGGGTGCGCGCACAGGAGGCAACAGGAACGGAACCTACGCCGGAACCTGTGCGGTTTGGCAGAAAATGGGAGAGGAGGGAAGGAAGAATGCGGAGAACCGCGGGCTGGGTGACGGTGCGGCTGCGCGGCGCGGTGAGCGGGCGGCAGCTGACGAAATTGGCGGAACAGATCGGCATCCGCAGGGTGCGGCGCTGCGGGCAGGAGACCGAGCTGACCCTGCGCGCAGCGGACCTGAACCGGGTGAGACACCTGCTGCGCGGCGCGGGGGTGCGGATGCGCATCGTGAAAAAGAGCTCGCTGACGCACCTGCGGCCTGCGGCGCGGCGGCATGCGGGGCTGATCGCGGCGGCGCTGACCGCGCTGCTGCTGTTGGGCGGCTTGATGCAGACCGTGCTCACCGTCACGGTGGACGGGGCGAAGGACGCGCAGCAGAAGGAGGAGATGGTGCGCCTGCTCGCGGCGCGCGGCATAAGGCCCGGCGCGTATTTCCCCGGCGTGGACAGGGACGGCGCGGCGGCAGAGGTGCTGCGCAGCTTTTCCGGCCTGACCTATGCGGCGCTGCGGCGGCGGGGGCTGGGGATGGAGCTGTACGTCGTGCAGGCGACGCCGCCGCCCGAGATCTACGACCCCATGCAGCGCACCGACGTGGTGGCGGAAGCGGGCGGGCTGGTCACGCGCGTGGTGACGCTGTCGGGCGAGGCGCTGGTGCGGCCGGGCGACACCGTGGTGGCGGGGCAGGTGCTCATCCGCGGCACGGAAAGCGCGCCGCACGCGCGGGGTGCGGTGTCGGCGCGGGTGTGGGCGGTGGGGCGCGGCGGGGCGGAGCGGGAGCGCACGCAGCGCGTTCCCACGGGCCGCAGCGAGCGGCGCACCGTGCTGCGCATCGGGAAAGGGGGAATGCTGTGGCCGCAGGGAAGGGAGTGGACAGAGAACTTTTCGGAATTTGACGAGCGCAGCGAGCGGACGCTGCTGCTGGACGGGCTGTTTTTCCCCGTTGAAATCGTGCGGGAGACGCGGGAGGAGGTCAGGGTTGAAAAAGCGGCGCGGCGGCTGACGGAAGCCAAGGACGAGGCGGGGGCGCGGGCGCTGACAAATGCGCTGACAAAGCTGCCAAATGGGGCGCGCGTTGTTGACAAACGGATAGAATATAGTATGATTAAAGATGGAAAGCTGTGTGCAGCGGTGACGATCGAGGGCGCGATGCAGATCGGCCGGGAGGTCCCGCGCGGGTCGGATCCCGAAGCAGGCAGCGAAAGCAAAAATTGAAAATAACGCCTAAAGTCAAACGGAGGATGCAGTTTTTGAACGAAAACGAACAGGAACAAAGCGGGATCGGCATGGATGAGGAAAGGGAACGCCGCGTGCTGCATGCAGACAACCTGGAACAGCTGGCGCTGCTTTTCGGCAGCCTGGATGAAAATATCGAAACGGTTGCGCAGCGCACCGGCGCGCGCATCGGCAGCGTGGGCACGGAGATCACGGTCACCGGCACGCGGGAGCAGGCGGATCTCGCCTGCACCGTGCTGGAAAAGCTGATCGCCATGCTGCGCCGAAACGAGAAGATCGACAAATCGCGCATCAACTACGCGGTGGAGCTGGCCAAGGAGGGCAACGCCGACATGATCGACGCGATCATGCAGGACGTGATCGCCATCACCGCCCGCGGCCGCCAGGTGCGCTGCAAAACGCTCGGCCAGCGCAACTACGTCAAGGCCGTCAGGGAAAACGTCGTCACCTTCGCCGTCGGCCCTGCGGGCACCGGCAAGACCTATCTTGCCATGGCCATGGCGGTGGTCGCGTTCAAAAACAAGGAGGTCGAGCGCATCATCCTGACGCGCCCGGCGGTGGAAGCGGGCGAAAAGCTGGGCTTTTTGCCCGGCGATTTGCAAAACAAGGTCGACCCGTATCTGCGCCCGCTCTACGACGCGCTGTACGAGCTGATGGGCGTGGAGAACTTCCAGAAATATCTGGAGCGCGGGGTGATCGAGGTCGCGCCGCTGGCTTATATGCGCGGCCGCACGCTCAACGACAGCTACATCATACTGGACGAGGCGCAGAACACCACCTGCGAGCAGATGAAGATGTTCCTGACGCGCTTTGGCGAAAACTCCCGCGTGATCGTGACGGGGGACCTGACGCAGATCGACCTGCCCGCGGGGAAGAAGTCGGGACTGAAGGAGGCCGTGGAGGTGCTGCGCGGCGTGGACGACATCGCCGTGTGCGAGCTGACCCACCGCGACGTAGTGCGCCACAGCCTGGTGCAGGCCATCGTCAAGGCCTACGAGAAGTACGAAAAGAAGAACGAGCGGTAAGAAAGAAGGAAGAGACCGGGGGCGGCAAGGGTGTTGCGGCGCGAGTGGATGCTGCACGTTTTGCCGCCGGTCGGGGCGGCGTGCGCAGGAAGGGGCAAGCCTCCTGGGGATATGCAGAGCGGAAGGGAAATCCATGGCGTGCCCCGAAAGAGAGCTTTTCCCGCAGAGGGGGATTGCCGCCTGTCTGTCTCCGCATTTCCGGGGGCAGGAGAGAGGGGTGCAGGGGGGAGCGGAGCTTCCCCCGCCCACCGGAGGGCGAGCGAAGCGAACCTGAAGGTCGAGCGTTTTGGAGAAAAGGCCATAGCATGGCCTTTTCGAAAAAAAGCCGACCGGAACACCGGAGCAGCTCGAAGAGCTGGTTCGGTGCGCAGGCGGAGGATGAGCGAAGCGAACCTGAAGCATGAGCGTTTCGGAGGAGACAGCGCGGTGCGCTTTGATGGAGGCTGCGAATGCAGCTGAAGCTCGAGCGTTTCGGCTTGCCGAATAAGCCGAGCGAAACACCAGCGCCCGCATGGGCGATGGTGCGAAATCATGAATAAGCCATGCGGAACACCGGAGCAGCTTGAAGAGCTGGTTCGGTGCGCAGACGGAGGGTGAGCGAAGCGAACCTGAAGGTCGAGCGTTTGGCGCAGCCAATAAGCCGACCGGAACACCAGCGCGCCGCGAGGCGTGATGGTGCGCAGACGGAGCTTCCATCTGCCCAGCAAAACGGATCGCTCGATCAAGCGGACTCTGAGAAAAAACAGCAACAAGACTCCATCAACGGAAAGGAGGGCGCATACGGCATGATCAAACTGCACAAGGGCGACCGGGGACGCGACAAGTGGAAGGAGTTTTTCCACTCCAGATCGCTGCTGTCGGTGCTGATGCTGACGCTGACCTTCGCCATCATTCTGGGCGTTTTGATGATCGTGGCGACGCCCAAGCGGCATGACCTCAAGGTGGGGGACATCGCCGGAACGACCATCACCGCCACCAAGGATATTGAGGACGCCATTGCGACCGAAAAGCTGCGGCAGGCCGCCGCCGCGTCCATAGTCGAGGGCATGACCAAGCTGGACAGCACCATCTCCCAGTCCGTGGACGATCAGGTGCTGGGGCTGCTGACCTCCATGATGGAGCTGCGCGAGGAATACCGCGCCGCGTCCATCGTCATCACCCCCACGCCCTCTCCGACGCCCACCATCGCGCCGGAGACCGAAGCGCACGAGGCGCAGGAGACGCAGGCGGAGACGGCGGAACCCACGGCCACACTCGACCTCACCCCGTCGGACAATACCGCCGACCTGATCGCGGCAAACCAGCAGAAGGTGATCGCCGACGCGGAGGACAAGCTCTCGGAGCTGAAGCTGACCACCGACCAGATCGCCGCGCTGCTGACGGCGGAGGAATCCACCTTTGACTCCTTCTGCGACGTGATGCTCACCCTCACCCGCGAGACCATGGAGGAGGGCGTGCGCGACGGCCAGCTTTCGTCCCGTTTGCAGACGCTGCATTTGCAGATCCTCGGCCGCGGCGTGTCCGGGGAGCTGCTGCAGGTGGGCTATGCGATGGTGGATCAATGCGTCAAGGAAAACGTGTTCATCGACGAGGACGCCACGCAGGAGGAGCGCCAGAAGGCCGCCGACGCGGTGGAGCCCGTGATGTATAAAAAGGGCCAGAACATCGTGCAGGCGGGCGAGGTCGTCACCGCCCAGCAGCTCGCCCTGCTCTCGAACCTGGGCCTGCTGGAGGATACCCAGGTCGATACCGGAATGTACATCGGCATGGCGGTGCTCGTGCTGCTGATGTACGCCATTTTGCTGATGTATTTGTATCAGTTCGAGCGCAATCTGCTCCGGCAGCCCAAGTTCATCCTGCTGCTGTCGGTGATCCTGCTGCTGCAAACCGCGCTGGGGCTGGTGCTCAAGCAGATCAATATCTATCTCATCCCCGTGCAGATGGCCACGATTCTGATCGCCATGCTGCTCAAGCACCGGCTGGCGCTGACCGTCAACATCATCTCCGGCGTCATCGCGGGCATTCTTTCCACCGGCAACGACGGCATCCTCACCGCCTCGATGTTCCACATCCTGCTCATGTCGCTCTTCGGCGGCGCGGCGGCGGTCTATCTGTCGCGGCGCAGCGTGCGCAGGAGTGTGCTGCTGTATGCGGGCTTCGGCGTGGCGGTGGTCAATTTCCTGACGATGCTCTCCGCCGGCGTGCTCACCAGCACCAATATGCAGTCCACGTTCATCTCCGCGGCCTACGGCGCGGGCGGCGGTCTGCTCTCCGCCGTGCTGGCCGTGGGCGTGATGCCGCTGATGGAGAACGGATTCAACCTCGTCACCCCGCAGGTGCTGCTTGAGCTTTCGATGCCCACGCAGCCGCTGCTCAGGCTCCTTCAGACCGAGGCGCCCGGCACCCACCAGCACAGCCTGATGGTGGCCAACCTTGCCGAGGCCGCCGCCGACCGGGTCGGGGCCGACGCCCTGCTCTGCCGCGTCGGCGCGTATTACCACGACGTGGGCAAGACCCGCCGGCCCATCTTCTTTAAGGAAAACCAGATCGATCAGCCCAACCCGCACGACGGCATGGACCCCGCGGTTTCCGCCGCGATCATCTCCGCGCACGTCACCGACGGCATGGCGCTGGCCGACCAGTATAAGCTGCCGCAGGAAGTCAAGGACATGATCGAGCAGCACCACGGCGACAGCGTGATCGCCTATTTCTACTACGCCGCCAAGAAGAAGGCGGATGAAGAGGGCAGAAGCATCGACATCCACGACTATTCCTACCACGGGCGCAAGCCGCAGACCAAGGAGGCCGCCATTTTGATGATGGCCGATACCGTCGAGGCCGCGACCCGCACCCTCAAGGAGCGCACCCGTGAGAACATGACCCAGATGATCCGCAAGCTCGTGCGCGATAAGTTCGATTCCGGCGAGCTGAATGAATCGCCCATCACCTTCCGGGAACTGAACGAGATCTCCGACGCCTTCGTGCGCACGCTGATGGGCATCTATCACGAGAGAATCGAATACCCCAACCTCGACGCGCTCAAGAAGGAAAGCGCCGCGGCGGAGCTCCCCGCAAAGACCGAAACGCCGCAGAAATAAAGGAGAAAAATCATGCTGATCGAATGGATGGACGAGCGCGAACAGGCGCAGAATTTGGATGCAAACGCGCAGCCGGACGAGGAAACCTGCAAGACGCAGGAGCTGATCCGCCGCGTGATGGAGCAGGTGCTGGCCGACGAGGGCGTGCAGATGGAAACCGTTGTGGGCGTGACGCTGGTCGATCCCGACCGGATCCGCGAGATTAACAACGCCTTCCGCCAAGTGGACCGCGTCACCGACGTGCTGTCCTTCCCGATGATCGGCGGGATGCTCAAGGACGCAACGCCCGCCGAATTGCTCGGCTGCGTCGATCCCGAAACCGGCGCGCTGGAGCTGGGGGATCTGGTGATCTGCGTCGACCGCGCCAAGGAGCAGGCCGCCGAATACGGCCACAGCGTCCGCAGGGAGCTGGGATACCTGTCCGCGCACGGGCTGCTGCACCTGTGCGGATACGACCACGAGACGGACGAGGAGCGCGCGCAGATGCGGGAGCGCGAAGAGGCCGCGCTGAGCAAGTGCTGTTTGACGAGAGACGATTAAAGTCTGTCGCAAAAGAGAGGACTCTCTTTTGCGAGAAAGCCTTTTCTTCCGCGCACGGCTGCGCCGCACACGGAAGAAAAGGAAGCGGAAGCGATTTTCCTTCGGCGTAAGGGTTCGGGAACGGATGGAGGACAGGACTTCATCCGGGCCGCGCTTCCTGACCGGCAGAAAATCGCTCCGCAGGCGGGGTACACGCCCCCGCCTGCGGAAGAAAGGCGAAGGGGCGGCGGCCCCTTCGCGCATCCCCGGGGAATGTAAGCCGGGTGCGTGCGCAAATCAAATCGATTTGTATTGAACGAATGAAATTTGGAGAAACAGGAGAACCTGATGGTATGACGATGGAAAAACAGAAGGGCAAGGGCTATCAGTCCGGATTTGTGGCGATTCTGGGACGGCCGAACGTGGGCAAGTCCACGCTGATGAACGCGCTGGTGGGCGAGAAGGTCGCCATCACCTCCGCGCGCGCGCAGACCACGCGCAGCCGCATCATGGGCGTGATGACGCGGGAGAATCTGCAGATCGTGTTCCTCGATACGCCGGGCGTGCATCACCCGCGCAACAAGCTGGGCGAATACATGATGAGCGCGGTCAAGGACGCGCTGGACGGCGTGGACGCGGTGATCGTGATGCTGGACGCGACCGACGTGCGCCCCACGGACATCGAGATCATCCGCAAATACGACGCGCTGGGCGTCAAGTGCGCGCTGGTGGTCAACAAGATCGACCTGGTCAATTCCGACACGCTTGCGCCGCTGCTGGACAAGCTCTCGGTGGAAAAGGCGGATGCGTTCATTCCGATTTCCGCGCAGAAGAAAAACGGGCTGGACCGCCTGGTGAAGGTGTTGCAGGGCTGGATGCCCGAGGGCCCGCAGTATTTCCCCGACGACATGATCACCGATCAGCCCGAGCGCGTGATCGTGGCGGAGATGATCCGCGAAAAGGCGCTGCGCAACCTGCGCGACGAGATCCCCCACGGCATCGGCGTGGAGGTGCTGGCGATGGAAAACCAGGGCGACGAGCGCCGCGCGGTGACCATCCATGCCAACATCTTCTGCGAACGGGATTCCCATAAGGGCATCCTGATCGGCAAGCACGGCGACATGCTGCGCCGCATCGGCGAGCAGGCCCGCGGCGACATCGAAAAGATGCTGGGGCAAAAGGTCAATTTGCAGCTGTGGGTGAAGGTGCGCCCCGATTGGCGCAACCGTGCCGACGATTTGAAGACCCTGGGCTATATCGAGCCGTAACGATAGGAAGAGGGGGGTGCGGGGGCAAAGCCCCCGCACCCCCGCGCACATCGAAGCGTCAGTGCGCCCCGCCGCCCGGCCGCGCGCCCGGCGAAGCCGGGCTGGCAGGCTGCGCGCAGCGCAGCCGGACGACGCCGCCGAAGGCGGCGGCGCGGCCGGGCGGCGGAACCCGGGTTCGCGCAAACCCGCATCAGGAACGGATTGCGTCTCCTGTTTCCCCGTGCGCTAAGCCCGGCCTGTCAGCGGAGCCTTTCGTCCCGCGCGCGCGGCGTTTTGCGCCGCTCGTCCTCGGGCGCCAGCTGTTCATCCGCCTTGAGCATGGCATACAGCGCGTAGATCTGCGGTATGCCCGTGTTCTGAAAAAGATCCCACATGCGCTCTTTCACATCCCCTTGCGTCTGCTTTGGCTGCATAATGTTCCTCCCCTCGCAAAGCTAGTATGCCCGCAGGGACGGAACGGAAATCTGGTGAAATCAGGAGGCGAACCCGAAGTGGCGGAAAACAAAATCGTCAACGGCGTCGTGCTGCGCACCGTCAACTACCGCGACTTTGACCGGATGCTGACGCTTTTTACCCGCGAAGAGGGCAGGCTTTCCGCCTGCGCCCGCGGCGCGCACCGGCAAAAATCCCCGCTTTCTGCCGCGTCCACGCTCTTCTGCACCGGAGAATACGTGCTGGAGGAGAAGAACGGCCGCTTTTTCGTCAAATCCTGCATGCTCGACGCGGCCTATTATCCCCTGCGCGAGAACCCTGCGCGCCTGGCCTATGCTTCGGCGCTGGTGCAGGTCTGCGAGGAGATCGTCCAGCCCGGCCAGCCCATGCCCGAGCTTTACGATATGCTGCTGCGCGCGCTGGCCTATCTGGCCTACGATGCGCAGACGCCGTGCGAAAACATCGTGCTGCCCTTCCTGATGCGCGCCATGGTGCTCTCCGGCCACGGCGTGATGCTCACCCGCTGCGCCGTCTGCGGCGGCAGGATCCGCGACGCGCGCTTTGATCCCCGGGCGGGCGGCGTCATCTGCGCCGCGCACGCCTTCGTCCCCCTGCCCGTCATCACCGCCGGGGACATGGCGCTGCTGCGCGCCTGCGTCACCGGCGAATTTGCGCCTGTCCAAGGGGACTGCGCCCGCCTCTGCGCCCTCATCGGCCGCTTCGCGCGGGAGCAGCTCGAGCGCGAGTTTGAAGCGCTCACCTTTGCCGAAAAGCTTTCAGTATTCAAGGATTGATAGGCGCAACCCCTGCGTTTTCATTTATCGGTGTTTCACATGACAAAACTAAAAAGCGCACAGCGGAACAACGTCGAAAAAACCTGCCCCGAAGGCGACCATTTACTTTCTTTTTACAGCGCCGGATCAAAAAAGATTTGCGTAAATTGTAAAATTCAGCTATAATTATCAAGGTTAAGATTCCGTATGACGGAATTTGGATGATTTCAGCCCGGTCGGACGCGCTCCTGCTGCGCGCTGCGCCCCCGGCTTGTCGTCCCTCTTTTTTCCGTTTCCCCGCTTTTTTCCAATTTACGACAGACAATGGCAGAGTCCTCCGCACCCCCGCGCCGGTTTCTGCCTGAATATTATTGTCTTATTCCACTTCAAGGAGGTTGCCTTACATGTCCCACAAGTATGTTTACCTCTTCAGCGAGGGCGACGCAACCATGCGTAACCTGCTGGGCGGCAAGGGCGCGAACCTGGCGGAGATGACCAATCTCGGCCTGCCGGTGCCCCAGGGCTTCACCATCACCACCGAGGCCTGCACCAAGTATTATGAAGACGGTCGCCAGATCAACCCTGAGATTCAGGCGCAGATCATGGAGTACATCGAAAAGATGGAAAAGATCACCGGCAAGAAGTTCGGCGATCTGGAGAACCCCCTGCTCGTTTCCGTCCGCTCCGGCGCGCGCGCGTCCATGCCCGGCATGATGGATACCATCCTGAACCTGGGTCTGAACGAGGAAGTCGCCGAGGTCATGGCCAAGAAGAGCGGCAACCCCCGCTGGGCCTACGACTGCTACCGCCGCTTCATCCAGATGTACTCTGACGTCGTCATGGAAGTCGGCAAGAAGTACTTCGAGCTGCTCATCGACAAGATGAAGGAAGAAAAGGGCGTCAAGCTCGACGTCGAGCTGACCGCCGAGGACCTGAAGGAGCTGGCCAACCAGTTCAAGGCCGAATACAAGTCCAAGATCGGCGAGGACTTCCCCTCCGATCCCAAGGAACAGCTGATGGGCGCCATCAAGGCGGTCTTCCGCTCCTGGGACAACCCCCGCGCCAACGTCTATCGCCGCGACAACGACATCCCCTATTCCTGGGGCACTGCCGTTAACGTCCAGATGATGGCCTTCGGCAACATGGGCGATACCTCCGGCACCGGCGTTGCCTTCACCCGCAACCCCGCCACCGGCGAAAAGGCCCTCTTCGGCGAGTTCCTGATGAACGCGCAGGGCGAGGACGTCGTCGCCGGCGTGCGCACCCCCAACCCCATCGCGCACCTGAAGGACGTCATGCCCGAGGTCTACGAGCAGTTTGTGGGCATCTGCAACACGCTGGAGAACCACTACCGCGATATGCAGGACATGGAGTTCACCATCGAGGACCGCAAGCTCTACATGCTCCAGACCCGCAACGGCAAGCGCACCGCTACCGCGGCGCTCAAGATCGCCTGCGACCTGGTGGACGAAGGCATGATCGACGACAAGAAGGCCGTCCTGATGATCGAGCCCCGCACCCTGGACACCCTGCTGCACCCGCAGTTCGACGCCAAGGCGCTCAAGGCGGCGACTCCTCTGGCCAAGGCGCTGGCCGCTTCTCCCGGAGCTGCCTGCGGCCGCATCGTCTTCACCGCCGAGGATGCCAAGGAATGGAATGAAAAGGGCGAGAAGGTCGTCCTGGTTCGCCTGGAGACCTCTCCCGAAGACATTGAGGGCATGAAGGCCGCGCAGGGCATCCTGACCGTCCGCGGCGGCATGACCTCCCACGCGGCGGTCGTCGCCCGCGGCATGGGCACCTGCTGCGTCTCCGGCTGCTCCGAGATCGCCATGGATGAGGAGAACAAGAAGTTCGTCCTCGCCGGCAAGACCTTCGTCGAGGGCGACTGGCTGAGCATCGACGGCTCCACCGGCTGCATCTACGACGGCAAGATCCCCACCGTGGCAGCTTCCATCGGCGGCGAATTCGGCCGCGTGATGGAGTGGGCCGACAAGTATCGCCGTCTGCTCGTCCGCACCAACGCGGATACCCCCCGCGACGCCAAGCAGGCGCGCGCGCTGGGCGCGGAAGGCATCGGCCTGTGCCGCACCGAGCACATGTTCTTTGACGCCGACCGCATCCCCGCCATCCGCCGCATGATCTGCTCCGACACCGTCGAGCAGCGCGTCGAGGCGCTGGCGGTTCTGGAGCCCATGCAGCAGGGCGACTTCGAGGCCCTCTACGAGTCCATGGAAGGCTTCCCTGTCACCATCCGCTTCCTGGACCCCCCGCTGCACGAGTTCGTGCCCACCGAGGAAAAGGACATCGAGCAGCTGGCCAAGGATATGGGCAAGACGGTTGAGCAGATCAAGACCATCATCGCCGGCCTGCACGAGTTCAACCCCATGATGGGTCACCGCGGCTGCCGCCTGGCCGTCACCTACCCGGAGATCGCCCAGATGCAGACCCGCGCCGTCATCAAGGCCGCCCTCAACGTCCAGAAGAACCATCCCGACTGGACCATCGTGCCCGAGATCATGATCCCGCTGGTCGGCGAGGTCAAGGAGCTCAAGTACGTCAAGGACGTCGTCGTCGCCACCGCCGATGAAGAGCTGAAGGCCGCCGGCGTTGAGATGCCGTACAAGGTCGGCACCATGATCGAGATCCCGCGCGCCGCTCTGACCGCGGACGAGATCGCCAAGGAAGCCGAGTTCTTCTCCTTCGGCACCAACGACCTGACCCAGATGACCTTCGGCTTCTCCCGTGACGACGCCGGCAAGTTCCTGGGCGCTTACTACGACAAGAAGATCTACGAGAACGATCCCTTCGCCCGCCTCGACCAGGTCGGCGTCGGCAAGCTGGTCAAGATGGCAGCCGATCTCGGCCGTCAGACCCGCCCCGACATCAAGCTGGGCATCTGCGGCGAGCACGGCGGCGATCCGTCCTCCGTGGAGTTCTGCCACCGCGTCGGCCTGACCTACGTTTCCTGCTCGCCCTTCCGCGTGCCGATCGCGCGCCTGGCGGCAGCGCAGGCGGCCATCAAGGAAATGTAATTTTCCAAAAAACGAACGCCTGATGCAAGGGCGGCCGGTCGTAAGACCGGCCGCTCTTTTTGCGTCCTTTTGACAGGGGACTGAGTGAAAACGAACGACAAAAAAGGGTTTTTCGGGCGTGAGCTTTGATAAAAAACCGCGTTATGAACGAAAAACGACGCGAATTTGGGGTGGAGAGATAAAAATAGCGATACAAAAAATCTGCGGCGGACTGCGGGGGAAAAATCGCGGTTCGCTGCTGTTTTGCAATAGATGTTCGATGCAAAACAAACTGTGCGGGAGATCCAATGGCGATTCAGAATAGAAAATAGGAAAACGATTTCGAATGACGAAATATAAAATCTTATCTTTTCAATTTAAGGAAAAAACTACAGTCTAAAAAAAGATGGCTAATTTTGCTATTTCAATGGGGGAAAAGGGGGAAAAATCAAGGAAATGGCATGACATATCCATGTTTGCTAAGAATGAAAAAACGTTTTGATACCGTTGACAAAAGGCAGGTATGGGGAGTAAAATACAGTCGTTTGATTTGAACAGAAACCAAACGGATTGAGGCAAAAGATTTCGGCGATGCAAAAAGGAGGAAAGGCGCATGAGCCGCAATTTTGGAAAGGTCTGGAACTGCGTAAGCACCGTCCTGGTGGCGCTCGTCGTGCTGCTGGCGGCCTTACTTGCCGGAGCCAGGCTTTTTGGTTTGCAGGTTTTCACCATCCTGTCCGGCTCGATGGAGCCCAAGTACCCCGTCGGGTCGCTGATCTATGTAAAATCCGTCGATCCTTCGCAGGTGAAGGAGGGGGACGTGATCACCTTCCTGCTCTCCGATACCGTCACCGCAACCCACCGCGTGGTGGGGATCGTGGATCAGGGCGACGGCGCGCTCCGCTTCCGCACCAAGGGCGATGCCAACGACGCGGAGGATGCGGCGCTCGTCCACCAGAACAACCTGCTGGGCGAACCGGTCGCCTGCATTCCGTACCTCGGCTATTTTGCCGCCTGGGTGCAGAACCCGCCGGGGAGCCTCATCGCCATCGGCGCGGGCGTGTTCCTGCTGGCGCTGGTGTTCCTGCCCGATCTGCTGGGCGGAAACAAGGAGAAAAAGAAAACAGATGCCTCCGGGGATGAAAAAGGCACATCCCCGAACACATAACTTTTAAAAAACAGGAGGAAGTCCCCATGAAGAACAAAACGAACCGTACCGTGTCGATCAAGATCGTTGCGCTGATCGCCGCCATCGTGCTGGTCATCGGCTGCACCGCGGGCGGAACCGTCGCCTGGCTGGTCTCCAAGCCCGACCCCATCGTCAACGTGTTCACCGTCGGCAATATCAACGCGACGCTTACCGAAACCGAGACGGCATTCAAGATCGTCCCCGGCGTGGACATCGTCAAGGACCCCGTCGCCACCGTCACGGCCAATAGCGAGGATTGCTACCTCTTCGTGAAGCTGACCGAGAAAAATTGGCCCGCCTTCACCGAGGCGGACAACACCACCCGCAAGGTCAGGTACGAGATCGCGGAGGGCTGGACCGAGCTGGAGGACGGCGTTTATTACCGCGTGGTCACCAAGAGCGACACGGAGGATCAGTCCTACCCCGTGCTCAAGGATAACAAGGTGACCGTGAGCAACACCCTGACCAAGGAAAACGCCAACGACATCGCCTACGCCATCAAAACAACCGGCGCCCCCGAGCTGACCGTGGCCGTTTACGCCGTGCAGAAGGTGGGCATCGACACCCCCGCCAAGGCCTGGGAGACGGCAAAAGCCCAATAATTCGTCTTTATTTTTCGGTGCTTCTGTTTTTTACACAATCTTGAATGGAAAGGAAGTCCCAGCCAGTGAAAAAGAAGCTCCTTGTGCTCAGTCTCTGTGTAGTCCTTGCCGCGATTGCGATCGCCGGCGCGTCCCTGGCGTACTTCACCGACACGAAGTCGACAACGAACACCTTCACCGTGGGCAACGTGAAGATCGACCTGTTGGAGTCCAGATTCCATCGCCAGGGCTCCGGCAGCAGCGGCGATACCTCCATTCCCGCCCCCACGCAGACCGCGTCCGGCATGAAGTATATCTCCGACGGCGCTACGATCTTCTCCGATGCCGAGATCAAGGCGGACGCTGCGAATTACTCCACCTACATCGGTGAGCGCGGCAAAAACATGGTTCCCGGCAAGAACATTGCCAAGTCCCCCTATGTGGTCAACACCGGCGCCAATGACGCCTACATCCGCATCCGCGTGATGATCCCCTCCGATGCAAACCGCGATTATTGGCAGGCTCGCAGCGGCGGCGTGATCGAAAGCCAGTTCTGCAACACGGCCATCACCAGCGGCGAGTTCATGCACAACGACAAAACAACTTACAATCCGTTTATTGATGCCAGCGGCAGGGGCTATGTCGATGAGAACGGCGTGGGCTACGATGTTTACACCTTCATCCGCAACGAGCCGCTCAAGCCCGGCGAGATGACCGAATGGAACGTCTGGAACTACATCGGCATCGCGGATGAGGCCACCAGCGCGAACATCCAGAAGGCCATCAATAAAGGTGCGATTCTCGTATCCAAGGACGGCACGATGACGGTCAACGTGCTGGTGCAGGCCGACGCCATCCAGGCGGAAGGCTTTGCCGATGCAAAGGCGGCTTTCGCGGCCTTTGACGCGCAGAACTAAAAGGAGCCAAAGAAAATGAAAAAGAAACTTCTCGTGCTCGGTCTCTGTGTAGCTCTTGCCGCGATTGCGATCGCCGGCGCATCCCTTGCGTACTTCACCGATACGAAGTCCGCAACGAATACCTTCACCGTCGGCAATGTGAAGATCGACCTGATCGAGTCCCGGTATCACCGCGAGGGCAACGACAATTCCGGCGACACCTCCATCCCCGACCCCACGCATAAGGTGACCGCTGACGATGGCATGAAATATGTCGACGTGGGTCACACCATGTTCACCGATGACGAGATCAAGGCGGACGCTGAAAAATACTCCGAATACATTGCCGAGCGCGGCAAAAACATGGTTCCCGGCCGCAACTTCGCCAAGTGCCCCTATGTGGTCAACACCGGCGCGAACGATGCTTATGTCCGCATCCGTGTGATGGCTCCTCACGATTATGAGGGCAGCTATCATGGTTTCATCAGCGCTATGTTCTGCTCTACCGCCACAGCTTCCGGTGAGTTCCAGCATGGGGCAAACGGGGAGAACTGGCCTGTCATTGAAGAGAACGGCTACACCGATGCGGATGGCTTGAAGTATGACGTCCTGACCTTCACCCGCAATGAGCCTCTCAAGGCTGGCGCGATGACCGAATGGAATGTTATCAACTATGTCGGTATCGGCAAGAACGTAACCAGCGCTGACATCCAGACAGCCGTCGAGAAAGGCTTTATTAAGGTATCCGAAGACGGCACGATGACGGTCAACGTGCTGGTGCAGGCGGACGCCATTCAGGCGGAAGGCTTTGCCGATGCAAAGGCGGCTTTCGCGGCCTTTGACGCGCAGAACTAAAAGGAGCCAAAGAAAATGAAAAAGAAACTTCTCGTGCTCGGTCTCTGTGTAGCTCTTGCCGCGATTGCGATCGCCGGCGCGTCCCTTGCGTACTTCACCGATACGAAGTCCGCTAAGAATACCTTCACCGTCGGCAACGTGAAGATCGACCTGTTGGAGTCCAGCCTGCATCGTGAAAATGCCGGCGTTGCCAACGGCGCAACCTCTACCTCCGAACTGTGGTCTGATGTCGACAAGGAAGGCTCCGGCAATACCAGCAAGTACAAAGCTGGCGATACCTTCTACACCGACGCGCAGATCGAAGCGAATGCGGCAGAGTATAAGTGTGAAAATGTTCAGCTCATTCCCGGCCGTTCCTATCACAAGATGCCCTATGTCAAGAATGTCGGCAACAACGATGCCTACATCCGCATCCGTGTGATGATCCCCGCCGATCTGGACACCGCGGTTCTGAACAGCAGCATGTACACCTCTACCGCCATGGATAAAGAATTTACCATGGCAATTGATCAGACCGGCACCGTTGAGCGTGAAGGCCGCAAGTACAACGTCTACACCTTCACCCGCGTTGATCCTCTGGCTTCCGGTGAAATGACCTACTGGAACGTCTGGGGCACCATCCACATGGATACCACGGTGACCAGCGACCAGAGCGAAAAGCTCTTCGGTGAGAACGGCCCCTATCCCAACGGTGTATTCCCCGTGCTGGTCGAGGCCGACGCCATCCAGGCGGAAGGCTTTGCCGATGCTGCCGCGGCTTGGACGGCCTTTGCCGCGCAGAAATAATCTGCGCATCCCCCAGCATTCCATTTGCACCCGATGAGCAAGGGTGCAGAAAATAAAAAAGGAGCCAAAGAAAATGAGAAAGAAACTTCTCGTGCTCAGCCTCTGCGTAGCTCTTGCCGCGATTGCGATCGCCGGCGCGTCCCTTGCGTACTTCACCGATACGAAGTCCGCAACGAACACCTTCACCGTGGGCAATGTGAAGATCGACCTGATCGAGTCCAAATTCCATCGCGAGGGCAACGACAACTCCGGCGATACCTCCATCGCCGATCCCACGCATAAGGTGACCACTGACGATGGCATGAAGTATGTCGCCACGGGTCACACCATGTTCACCGATGACGAGATCAAGGAAGACGCTAAGACCTATCAGACCGATTATCTGGCCGTGAAGGGTCAGAACATGGTTCCCGGCCGCGGCGTTGCCAAGTGCCCCTACGTCGTCAACACCGGCGCGAACGACGCTTATGTCCGCATCCGTGTGATGATCCCCTCCGCAGCCAACAATGACTTTGTTGCCGTGAAGGACGGCGGCGTGATCACCA
>CAJJNQ010000042.1 GCA_905193155.1 uncultured Christensenella sp. | reverse complement strand
GCCATAAAACTTATATTAATATTATAATTGTTGATAAAACTGAAAAGAAAATGACGAAATTCTGATAAACAGGAGGATTTGCAGAAAAGACGGAGAATAAAAATATTATTATGCATTTGATCCAATCTTCTGCAACAGTGCGCGCCTCACGCGCAGCCGTGGCTTCCGTTTCAAGAAGAGCTGTTTTCTTCTCGAAAAGAAGGCCTGCGCCGCCGCGCTTACAGTTTGTCGTTTTTTGCCGGAAAATAGATATATAACTATAAAAAGAATGAAAGAGGAAGAATGGTAGAAGAGAAGGCGACCTTTATATGAGAAAACACTGATTTTCATGACGCTTCCGTCGCGCATAAAAAGAGCGAAAAAGCTATGAAAATCCGAACTTTCACCAAAAATCTGGAATTAACGTAAAAGGAATTGACAAAGCGGGATTTTGTGTTATACTTTCCCATGATCTCAATTGGGACAGTGTTCCAAAGCAGGATTGAACGACCGCCGGCGCTCCTGCCGGCTAAGGCCATACGGACAGCCGGGTCGAATGCCGAAGACCGCCTTTTGCGGCGGTTGGCAACTTCTGTTGCCTTATTGGTTGAGTTAAAAGCTCAGTTTTATGAGTTGGTTACTTTATAACCGTGTGCCTCGGGCATGAACTTGTGAAATGATCAATAAGAGTAGTAAAAGTAATCTATGCTATATAGACTCTGATCTAATTGTGATTCGATGGATCCCCATGGGCTGTGCTGCCGGAGAGATCGGGCGGGGCAGTTTGGATAGGCAGCGCGGGGAAGAGTTTTCGCGCGTCTGCGTATCTGCCTGAATGGGAAATATCGTCATGCAGTTTTCAAGTGACATGCCAATGATCGGCGTGTCACTTTTTTATTGCCTGAAGAGCCGAAAAAGGCTGTTTGCGGGTAAGCAGGGGGAGGAAGCATATGAACAAGATCATTGAGCTGAAAAACATCTCCAAGTCCTTTGATGGAGAGACGGTGCTGGACGGCATCAGCCTCGATATTCACGACAACGAATTCATCACCCTGTTGGGCCCCTCTGGCTGCGGCAAAACGACGACGCTGCGCATCATCGGCGGCTTTGAAACTCCGGATCAGGGCGACGTGATCTTTATGGGGGAAAAAATCAACAACGTTCCGCCGCACAAGCGCCATGTCAATACCGTCTTTCAGAGATACGCGCTCTTTCCGCACTTAAATGTGTTTGAAAACGTGGCCTTTCCGCTGCGTGAGCGCAAGGTTCCCCGCAAGGAGATCAATGAAAAAGTCGACCGCATGCTCAAAATGGTCATGCTCTCCGGCTTTGCAGAGCGCCGCGTGACCAGCCTTTCCGGAGGTCAGCAGCAGCGCGTCGCCATCGCCCGCGCACTGGTCAATGAGCCGAAGGTGCTGCTGCTGGACGAGCCGCTGGGCGCACTCGACCTCAAGCTGCGCAAGGATATGCAGCAAGAGCTGAAAAAAATCCAGAAAAATACGGGAATCACCTTTATCTTCGTCACGCATGATCAGGAAGAAGCCCTGAGTATGTCCGACACCATCGTGGTCATGAGCCACGGCAAAATTCAGCAGATCGGCACGCCTACGGATATTTACAACGAGCCGGTCAACGCCTTTGTCGCAGATTTCATCGGCGAGAGCAACATCGTGGACGGCATCATGCTGGAGGACTACAAGGTTTCCTTCGGCGGACAGGTATTTGAATGTCTGGACAAGGGCTTTGCGCCCAAGGAGCCGGTGGACGTTGTGATCCGCCCCGAGGACGTTGATATTGTTGCTCCCGAAAACGGCGCGCTGCGCGGCACGGTGACTTCAGTGACCTTTATGGGCGTGCATAATGAGGCCATTGTGGACATCCACGGCTTTAAGTGGATGATCCAGACCACTGATCCCGTGCAGGAGGGCAGCTTCATCGGCATCACGCTGGAGCCGGACGCAATCCACATCATGAAGAAGTCCGAATATTCCGGTATGTTCGGCGATTATTCTTCTTTCTCCAACGAACTGGATGAGCTTTCCAATCCGGAAAGCGAGGAGGAAGAATGAAAAAATATGAAAAAACCGGCTTGAGCGCCTATCGGGCCGTGCTGGCGCCGTACTCGATCTGGTCGCTGCTGTTTGTGATTGTGCCGCTTGCCTTTGTCGCGTATTATGCCTTTACGGATAACAATTTTCAGTTTACCACAGAGCACATTACGCGCTTTTTTACCGCCACCAGCAGCCTTGTGCAGGACGATGGTTCCAGCCGCGAGGTGCATACCTATCTGCTGATCTTCTGGCGCTCACTGAAGCTGGCGCTGATCTCCACGGCGATCTGCCTGCTGATGGGCTATCCCATCGCTTACATCATGGCGCGCGCCAAGGAAAAAACGCAGAAAACCATGATGACGCTCATCATGATCCCCATGTGGATGAACTTTTTGATCCGAACCTATGCGTGGATGACGATTTTGCAGGATACCGGCATCATCAACGGCGTTCTGGGTGCGATCGGCATTGAGCCCATCCATGTCATCGGTACCGAGACTGCGGTCATCATCGGCATGGTCTACGATTATTTCCCCTATATGGTGCTGCCGATCTATTCGATCTTGGCCAAGCTTGACATTCGTCTGCTGGAAGCGGCGAGGGACCTGGGCTGCAACGGCGCTTCGGTGCTGCGGCGCGTGGTCTTTCCGCTGAGCGTTCCCGGCGTGATTTCCGGCGTGACGATGGTGCTGATTCCGTCGATCAGTACCTTCTATATCTCCCAGAAACTGGGTAGCGGCAAGTTCTTCCTCATTGGCGATGCCATCGAGGGGCAGTATGTGGCCAATAACCTGCATTTTGCCGCAGCGATTGCTTTTATCCTGATGCTGATTCTGCTCATCGGCATGGCAGTGATGAAATATTTCACCACCAAGCATCTTTACGGAGGGGACTAAAATGAAGATGAAGCTTTCGTCCAGAATTTACAGCGGCATCGTCTTCTGCTTCCTCTTTGCGCCGATTGTGGTGCTGCTGGTGTTTTCCTTCAACGACAGCAAGAGCCTTGCGGTGTTCTCCGGCTTTTCGCTTCGCTGGTACGAGGAACTGCTTCGCGACCGAAATACGCTGGAATCCGTCAAGAACACGCTGATCCTTGCCGCGTCGGCCACGGCCATCGCTGCGGTCATCGGCACCATGGCGGCGGTGGGCATCAACAAGCTCCGCTCCAAATGGTACCGCGCGGTAATGAACACCGTCACCGATATCCCCATGACCAACCCGGATATCATTACCGGCATCTCGCTGATGCTGATGTTCGTGTTTGTTGGGCGGCTCTTCGGCGCATCCACGAGCCTGAATTTTGTAACGCTCCTCATCGCACACGTCACCTTCTGCACGCCTTATGTCATTTTGCAGGTGCTGCCCAAGCTCCAGCAGATGGATAAAGCTCTGCGCGAGGCGGCGATGGACCTGGGCTGTACGCCGATGCGCGCGTTCTTCAAGGTGGAGCTGCCGGAAATATTGCCCGGCATCATCACCGGAGCGATCATGGCCTTTACGCTTTCGCTGGATGATTTCGTCATCAGCTACTTTACCTCCGGCAACGGCTTTGAAACCCTGCCCATCCGCATCTTCGGCATGACGAAGAAGGCCGTGACCCCGAAGATGTACGCACTGGCTACCATTATCTTCATCGTTACGATGTCGCTGCTGCTCATCAGCAATCTGGTTGGCAGCGACGATCAGAAAAAGCAAAAGCGCGTGGAGAGAAAACACAAGCGCCGTCAAGCTCAAACCGAGAAAAACGGCTGAATCCCAATAGAACCCAAACGACAGAGGAGGAACACACCTGATGAAAAAGATTGCGTTTGCGCTGGCAGCTGCGCTGCTGCTGACCCTGTGCCTGACCGGCTGCGGCGGCAAGGAAGCCCTGACCCTGAATGTGTACAACTGGGGCGAGTACATCTCCGACGGCAGCGAGGGCAGCTTCGATACCGTCCGCGAATTTGAGAAGTGGTATCAGAAAACCTACAATCAGAAGGTCACGGTCAACTACACGACCTTTGCCTCAAACGAGGATATGTACAACAAGATCTCTAGCGGCGCCGTCAGTTACGACGTGATCATCCCTTCGGACTACATGATCGCGCGCATGGCGGGCGAAGGCTTGCTCCAGACGCTGAACTTCGATAACATTCCCAATTATCAGTACATCGACGACAACTTCAAGGGCCTGTATTACGATGCTGAAAACCAGTATTCCGTGCCCTATACCTACGGCATTGTCGGCGTGATTTACGACGGCAACGTCGTGGATGCCGCGGATGCGAACGGTTGGGATCTGCTCTGGAACGAGAAGTACAGTAACCGCATTCTTCAGTTCAACAACTCCCGCGACGCTTTCGGCACGGCGATGTATAAGCTCGGTATCGATGTCAACACCACCGACAAGGCGGAATGGGACCGCGCTTACGACGAGTTGCTGGCCCAGCGCCCGCTGGTTTACAGCTATGTTATGGACGAAATCTTCAACATGATGGAGTCCGGCGAAGCGGCTGTCGGCGCTTATTACGCCGGCGACTATTTCACCATGAAGGACGCGCAGGCCGATAACGTCGATCTGCAGTTCTACTATCCGGAAAAGACCAACTTCTATGTGGATGCCATGTGCATTCCCACCTGTGCGGAGAACAAGGAGCTGGCGGAAATCTTCATCAACTACATGCTTTCGGAAGATGCTGGTGTGGCCAATGCAGAATACACCTATTACGCCTCCCCCAACAGCCTTGTCTACAACAATGCAGACTACATCGACGAGATGGGCGAGGAAGCCATGACCATTCTCTATCCCGAGCTGGGCAGCTTTGCCGAGCAGTATAACCTGCTTGCCTACCGAAACATGGATGCCGAGATGCTCGACTACGTCAATACCCTTTGGGAAAACGTGAAGATCAACTAAGGAGCCCTATACAAGAGGCGGATCATTTAGGTTCGCCTTTTTGTTTTTCACAGACAAAAAAGACTCGTTTGCCGCAGGGGCAAGCGGGTCTTTTCTGCGGATGAAGTTCACCCGCTTGCAGCCCTTACGGCTGCGGCCGCGGCATTACTTGCCGCTCATCTGCTTTTCGTAGTCCTCGATCATCTTCTTGACCATGTAGCCGCCGACGTAACCGGCCTCGCGGGAGGACAGGTCACCATTGTAGCCCTGCTTCAGGTTGACGCCGAGCTCGTTCGCGATTTCGTACTTCATGTTGTTGAGCGCGGCCTTGGCCTCGGGAACGGAAACGCGGTTGCTCTTGCCCGAATTGTTCTGCTGAGTCATCTTGTTTCACCTCCTTGCTTGTTCTGGTACTATTGTTACCCGAAGCCGGGCAAATAATCTGGCAGTTTGTTCCGCTTTATTTCACAATGGCTTGCAAAACCGATGCTGCTGCGATACACTGAGAAAAAACGTCGGAGGGCGGAAATATGCTGAAAACGATAGAAATTCAAGAAGCGAAAAACCTCGTCGTCCATGGCAGGAACGGAGTCCGGCGCCAGCCGCTGACGCTTTTCTGGACGGCTTCCGGCCTGGAGATGAATCTTCACGGCAGCGAAATCTGGGTGGAATTCGAGAGCGATTTTTCCCTTTACGAACAGTGGATCAGCGTGATCCTCAACGGCGCGCATATCGCGCGTTTCCCACTTCAAAAGGGGCGCATCTGGATGCCGGTTTTGCGCGGACTCGACGCACAGAAAACCCATCACATCGAAATTATTCGCGATGTGCAGGCCATGCCGACCGATCCCGATTGCAGTTTGCGCGTTCATGCGCTGCGTTATGATGGCGAATTGCTCCCTGTGGCAGAAAAAAAGCTGCGCCTTGAAGTGATCGGCGACAGCTTGGCCAGCAGCGAGGGCGCGATCGGTGCAAAGACCGAAACCGATTGGATTGCGCCGTTCTTCTGCGCCGCACACGGCTACCCGTATTTGCTGGGGCAGAAGCTGAACGCGGATCTGCGCGTGATCTCGCAGAGCGGCTGGGGCGCGCTCACCAGCTGGGATAACGATCCTCATTGTGCGATGCCGCTGTACTACGATCAGGTCTGCAGCGTGCTGAAGGGGGAGAAGAATGCGGCGCTCGGCGCGTTTGAACCCAATGATTTTGAAGCGTGGAATGCGGACGTCGTGGTGGTGAATCTGGGTGCGAACGATTCCAGCGCATTTGAGCAGGGGCCCTGGACCGATCCGGAAACCGGCATTGCCTATAAGCAGCGCAAAAACGAGGATGGTACCCGCAATGCGGAGGACGTCCAAAAGCTCTCTGACGCGATGCTGAATTTCCTGGTTAAGATCCGCAAGCGCAATCCGCATGCCTACCTGATCTGGGTGCATGGCATGTTCTGCAACACGCTGACCGAGGTGGTCACGAACATGGTGGAGGAATACAAGCGCACAACGGGTGATGCGCGCGTCGAAGCCTTCCGGATGCCGGAGCTTCCCGCTTCCGGTGTGGGGGCGCGCAATCATCCGGGACTTCCGATGCATGAGGTTGCCGCACAGGCGCTGGCGGAGGAGATTCTCGCCTTAGAGTAATCCGCGCTCCTTCATCGAAAAAACGCACCCGCAGTAATCCTGACGATACAGGCCGTATTGAGCGGAAAGCTCCGTGGATCGGTCGAAACCGCCGCGCTTTTTGAAGTCGGAGGGGAGGTAGGCGACGCCTTCTTCCTCTCCGATTTTTATGCCGAGGGGATTGAGCACATAGGCGTCTTTTTTCGGCCCGACGGTCAGCGTGGTGGTGAAATAATCGGCATGAATGCTCTTTGCCGCGCGAGCCGCCGCACGAAGGCGCAGCTCAAAGCAGACTTTGCAGCGCTTGCCGCCCTCTTTTTCGTTTTCCAGCCCGCGAACGACCTGATAAAAAAGGTCGGGATCATAGCTTCCCTCAACGAAGTCCATAGCATTCGCATGGGGAAGCGCCGCGATCAACCGGCGCTGCTCCGCAACGCGGCGGGCATATTCCTCAGCAGGAAACAAATTGGGATTATAATAGAAGAGCGTGATGTCAAAGTATTGCGTCAAACGCTCCAAACAGACCGACGAACAGGGCGCGCAGCAGCTATGCAGCAGCAGGCGCGGCTTGCGGTCGCCCAGGCGCGATAAAAATTTCTCCAGCTCGATGGCGTAATTGAT
Organism: uncultured Christensenella sp.; assembly: GCA_905193155.1. Lineage (GTDB taxonomy): Bacteria > Bacillota > Clostridia > Christensenellales > UBA1750 > Spyradocola. Next base: position 13,928 of record CAJJNQ010000042.1, on the reverse strand, counting down.
GCTTCTGGGATTCAAAAGGCTCACCTCCGTATGATGATTGTCAGTATAGCACAACGTATTCGTCTTGCCAAATAGCGGGAAATGGCGTAAAATAAAAACAGGAGGTGTTCAAGAACGTGAATCGAAACAAATTTGTGAAAGGTTTATCTTTATTCCTGGTTCTGGCAACGATGCTGTGCATGCTTACGGTGGTATCGCTGGCGGATGCAGGCAGTTTTTCGGGTGACAGCGATTACGGCGGATGGGACAGCGGATCTGATTATTCCTCTTCCGATTGGTCCTCTTCCGATTGGTCTTCTTCTAGTTCAGATTCCTCATATTCCAGTTCAGGAGATGGAGATATTGGCGGAGTTGGCTGCGGTGTGGGCCTCGTTGTGGTCATCATCGTCATTATTGTTTCCAGCTTGAACGGTAAGAACAAAAAGGGCGGCGGCGGTTCGTCCGGCGGCGGAACTCCTGCGGGCGCTGTGTCGACGAATAAAAGCACGATCGACCCCACGGAGCTGAAGAAAAAAGATCCGAACTTCTCTACGCAGGAATTCCTGGAAAAGGTAGCCAATGCTTATGTCCAGATGCAGAATTGCTGGCAGGACAAGAAGTGGGAGCCCATGCGCGCGCTGATGACGGACGCGCTGTACAGCCAGTTTGAGCGTCAGTTGGATGCGCTCAAGCGCAACGGCCAGACCAATTACGTGGAGCGTATTTCGGTGCTGGGCAGCCGCATCGTCGGCTACTATCAGGACGAGGTTAACGATAACCTCGTTGTGGAGCTGCGCACGCGCATTGTGGATTACACCGTCAAGGATGCGACGGGCGAGGTCGTCTCCGGCTCCAAGACGGCGGAGAAATTCCTGACCTATGAGTGGACGTTGATCCGCAGTAAGGATAGCGTGACTCCGGACAAGGAAGCGCTGAAGGAGATCCATTGCCCGAACTGTGGCGCAGCGGTTCATATCAACCACAGTGGCCAGTGCGAATATTGCGGTCAGGTCATCACGGTCAACGAGTATGACTGGGTTATTTCCGCGATCCGCGGCATTTCGCAGCAAACGAGAGGATAAGGAATCCTGAAAAAGAGAAAGGCTCCGCATGACATCTGTCATGCGGAGCCTTTTGCTGCTTTTCTAGCCCATAATCGCAATGGGAACGAGCAGGGGAGTGGGTCGTCCGGCGCAGGTGATTTCGAGCACAATGCGGTTGATCGGCTCGGTTTGTTCACCGGCTGTCAGCATAAACGCGGTGGAGGCGTGGCTGCGGAAAGTCGAATGCGCGGCGGAGGTAAAGAGATTCTTTTCGCTTTGCGCACGCCAACCCTCCGGCAGCAGCCAGCGCAGACGGAAATGCTTCTGCTCCGGCATGGTATGCGGCGTCAGTGAAATGCATCCGGCAAGCGTTCCGTTCGGCTCGATTTGCGGACGGACGTTGAATTCCACCAGCACGTCTGCGTAAACACCCTCTATGGTGTAAGAGAAGGCGCTGCGTTCCTGCAGCTGATCCACAAAAGCTCTGCCGCAGAAATCCTCTTCGCAGACGGCGGAGAAATCATCCTTGTCGCCCAAAACAATCTGCGCGCGTCCAACCAGCAGATCCTGATGGGGAACGCGGGTCGTCACCGGCAGCAGGTTTTCGATGCAGGCGGTCAGCTCGGTGCAGTCCTGCGGGAAGCGCCCGTGTCCGTTGGTCAGGCAGATGCTTTTGATGCCGTCGCCAATGTAGGCGCGCCAATCCTGCGGAATTCCGTCCATGCCCTTCATGATGCCGAGCAGCGCGCCGAGGGTTGCGCCGGTGCAGTCCGTGTCGTCTCCGCAATCCACTGCATACAGCAGGGACTGCTTGAAATCTCCCTGACCGTAGAGCAGTCCCAGCACCACGAAGGCCACGTTGGCCGGAGCCTGGAACCAGCCGAGGTCGGCGCTGTCCTGCACCACCAGCTGGCGCGCTTCCTGCCACGGAACGCCTGCTTCGAAGGCTTTGATGACGATTTTGACGCTGCGGGCTACGCGGCAGTCGGCGGGGATCTTGGAAAGACCGATCCTCAGCAGCGCATATGCATCCTGAATCACAAAGGCGGCGCTTTCCATCGCGGCGACAAAGATGGCGGCGTAAGTGCCTTCGCCAAAGCCGTGATCCACGCTGGCATCCTCATAGGCGAAGCGAATTGCCTGTTCTACCATGGCGGGGTAGAGGCAGGCCCAAACCTCAGTGCGGATCCAGGCGCCGTTGGAATGCTTCCATTCTTCGTTGTTGATTTCGCCGGAGAGGGGCGGCAGCAGCCCGTCGCGCATGTTCGCTTTGCAGATGCCGTATTCGTTCCAGTGCGGCGTCACCCAGCTGATCCAGTATTCGCCCAGCGTCTTGGAGTTGATGTTTTGCGGACCCAATTCATCCACGGCGCGCAGCCAGGCCAGCTGAAGGTCGAGATCGTCGTTGGGGAGCGGTTCGCCCTCTTTGGAGGCAAACCCTGTGATGTCGTGCATCTCGCGGGAGCCTTCATAGGGCGTGCCCAGCGTCCCGCCGATGTTTTTACCGATCCAGCAGGCATAAATTCTGTCGTGAAGCGTCTTTCTGTCAAAGGTAATCATAAGCAACCCTCCTGCTTGCTTTCTTTGATGATTTCAGTATAATACAAAGCGAAAGCATCATCTATGTAAGAAAGGTGTAAAATCATGCGAAATCGCTCATGTACGGATCTGCCGTCCTACTATGCTCCGTCGCCCGGAGCTTGGCTGAAAAACGATCGTCCGTATCCGCTCGAGGTTTATGACATCACTTCCCTGCATTTTCACGATACGCTGGAGTTGGGCGTGTGCAGCGAAGGCCAGGGCGTTTGCCGCGTGGAGGATCGGGAATACCCTTTCTGCGAAGGAGACGTGCAGGTGATTTTTCCGTTTCAGAACCATTTGTCCCGCAGCGAGGGCGGCAGGCAGAGCAAGTGGTATTGGGTGAATCTCGATCCGCTGGACGTGCTCGGGACATGGGGCGCGCCGGAGCTTGGGCTATTAGAGCAGATGCTGCGCGAGAAGATGGGTCTTTGCGGAATTCTGGATCGGAAGAAATACCCGTTTTTGTGCGAACTGGTGCGGCACGTCGTGCTGCCGGGAGAAGAGACGCGGCGTTTGGTGAGTCTTTATGCATTGATCGTGGAGCTTGCAAAAGTCTCTTCCGATTTACCGAAGCTCTCGCTTTCGCCGGCGCGGCATTTCAGCCGTCTGCTGCCCGCGATTGAGCAGATGCAAAGCCGTTTGGAGGAGGATTTGTCCACCGGCGTTCCGGCCATGGCGGAAGCCTGCGGGCTGAGCTGTGCGCAATTCCGAAGAGATTTTCTTGCAGCAATGGGCTGTTCTCCACAGCAATACACACTGAATTGCAGGATGCAGAAGGCGCAGCGGCTTTTACTGCTGACAGACCGCAAAATAACGGATATCGCGCTGGCCGTAGGATATCAGGATACTTCTGGGCTCAATCGATGCTTTCGCGAGCATTTCGGCGTATCGCCGCGGCAGCTCAGGCAGAGGGGAAAAGAATGAAAATCGTTTACAATTTATTCAGAATTTACAGAAAATTGATAGATAGCGGAATCGCGGAAAAGTATACTTATGCGCAAGATTACAGTTCACCGCTGTATTCGACTAAATCATGAGGAGGAAACCAATTATGAAAAAACGCATCTTGGCAGTAGTGCTTGCCGCAGCGATGCTGGCTCTGCTTGCCACCGGCTGCTCTGCCAACGGAACGGCAGACAATTCCAAGGACGGCGCTGTGGCTATTGGCGGCTTGGCTCCGCTGACGGGTGATGTTTCGATTTACGGCATTGCAACCAATAACGGCGTTCAGATGGCGATTGATGAGATTAATGCCAACGGTGGAAATTACAAGTACGTCGCCTACGATGAAAAGGGCGACGCGACCGAGGCGATCAACGCCTACAACAAGCTGGTTTCCAATGACAAGGTTGTTGCGCTAATCGGTGACGTGACCTCCAAGCCCTGCCTGGCGGTCGCGCAGCAGGCGCAGAAGGACAACATGCCGATGATCACCGCGACCGGCACGGCCGTGGCCATCACCGAGGCTGGTGAGAACGTCTTCCGTGCATGCTTTACCGATCCTTACCAGGGCGAAGTCATGGCCTCTTACGCTTACAACAAGCTGGGAGCGAAGACTGCCGCGATCATCTACAACGTAGCGGATGATTACTCTCTGGGTCTTGCCGAGGCGTTTGAAAAGACTGCTACCGGGCTGGGCATGGAGATCGTCGCCAAGGAAGGTTACAACAAGGGTGACGTGGACTTCAAGGCGCAGCTGACCAACATTGCTTCCGCCAACCCCGATGTGCTGTTCATCCCCGTTTACTATGAGGATGTCGCGTTGATTGCCGTGCAGGCTTCCGAAGTCGGTGTGAAGGCAAAGCTGCTGGGCGGCGACGGCTGGGACGGCGTGCTGAAGAAGATTGACGCTTCCTCTGTTTCCTGCCTGGACGGCGCGCTGTACTGCAGCCACTATTCTTCTCAGAGCAGCGATGAGAGAGTGCAGACCTTCATCAAGAACTACACCGAAAAGTTCGGCGAAGCGCCCAACACCTTCTCTGCGCTGGGCTACGATGCGGCTTACATGATGACCAAGGCGATTGAAAACGCCGGTTCCACCGATTCTGCCGCGATCGTTGAAGCGATGAAGAATCTGGAATACGACGGCATCACCGGCCACATGGTCTTTGACGAGAACCGCAATCCCATCAAGTCCGCGGTCATCCTGGAGATCAACGGCGGTGTGGAGTCCTTCGTCGAGAATTACGAGAAATAAGCGGTTTTTGAGTTATTCGTGTTTGACAGATGAACGTATAAACACTATAATAACAGAAACGGGAGAGCGAAGAAATTCTCTCTCCCGTTTCTGTTATACACAGAGAAATGAACATGGTTCGACGGTTGAAATTTAGCATGGCAGGATGGTGTTAGAATGAAGTTTTTGTTCCAAATCATCAATGGGTTGCACATCGGGAGTATTTATGCCCTGGTTGCCCTAGGGTACAGCATGGTCTACGGCATCGTCAAGCTCATCAACTTTGCACATGGCGACATCATCATGGTGGGCGCTTATGCGGCGTATGTGCTGCTGGTGCTCTGCGGCCTGCCCGTTTGGGTCGCTGTGATCGGGTCGATCGTCTTCTGTGCGCTGGCGGGCGTGCTGATCGAGCGCATCGCGTACAGAAGACTGCTGGTGAAGGAAGCGCCGCGCATTTCGCTGCTGATCACAGCCATCGGCGTGAGCATTTTCCTTCAGAACCTGTTCCAGCTGATCTTCACTTCCTCCGGCAAATCCTTCCCTTCCATTTTCAACTACGAACCGATTGTGATGGGCGAGAGGCAGGTCAGCATCGTCTCCCTTATCACCATTGTCACGACCGTGGTGCTGATGGTACTGCTTCAGCTTCTGGTCAAAAAAACCCGTCTGGGCAAGGCGATGCGCGCCGTTTCGGAAGACGCCGGCGCGGCCAAGCTCATGGGCATCAACACCAATTCCACCGTTTCCTGGACCTTTGCTATCGGCTCTGGGCTGGCTGCGGTGGGTGCTGTGCTCTATTCCGCATCCTATCCGCTGATTGATCCTTACATGGGCTCCATGCTGGGCCTGAAAGCCTTTGTCGCCGCAGTGCTTGGCGGCATCGGTTCCATTCCCGGCGCGATGATCGGCGGCTTGATCATGGGTGTGGCAGAATCGCTGACGAAGGGATATATCTCTTCTACGCTGTCCGATGCGGTGGTGTTCGGCATCCTCATCATCGTGCTGTTGCTCAAGCCGAGCGGCATCATGGGTAAGAATGTGAAGGAGAAGGTGTAACGTATGAAAAAAGAAAATCGCGTGCTCCAATTCCTTACCTCGAAAAAGGCTCGTTCTTACCTGCTGATTGCGGTGCTGGTTGTCGCTTTGTACGTTGTGTTTAATCTCCTGATCGGCGCAGGGGTCATCAACCGCTATTATGAAGGCATTGTCCGCCTGATTTGCATCAATATTATCATGGCGGTCAGCTTGAACCTGGTTTGCGGTTTTATGGGCCAGCTGGCACTGGGCCACGCAGGTTTCATGTCCGTCGGCGCTTATGCCGCTGCGTTGTTTACGATGAACTCCGGCCTGCCGGAGGCAGTGGCGCTGCCGCTTTCTTTGATCGTCGGCGGATTGTTTGCCGCAGTGATCGGCTTTATCATCGGCATTCCTGCGCTGCGCATGCGCGGCGACTATCTGGCTATCATCACGCTGGGCTTCGGCGAAATCATCCGCGTGGTGGCCAACGCCCTGCCGATTACCGGCGGCGCGATGGGACTGAGCGGAATTCCTGCCTACACCAATTTCACCAATGCCTATTGGGTGATGATCATTTCTGTCTTTGTCATCTATGCCTTTATCAAGTCCCGTCATGGCCGTGCGGTTCTCTCGATTCGCGAGGACGAGATCGCGGCGGAAGCTTCCGGCGTTCGCACTACCTATTATAAGATGATGGCGTTCGTACTGGCGGCCTTCTTTGCGGGAATCGCAGGCGGCCTGTACGCGCATCAGGTGGGCGTGCTGGCACCTTCCAAGTTTGACTTTAACTATTCGGTCGAGTTCCTGGTCATGGTCGTGCTGGGCGGCATGGGCTCCATTACCGGTTCCATCATCGCTGCAACCGTTCTGACCATTCTTCCCGAAGCGCTGCGCGGTTTCTCCGATTATCGCATGCTGCTGTATTCTGTAGTGCTGATTGTGATGATGCTCTTCCGCCCGACGGGCTTGCTGGGAACCTATGAGTTCTCGCTGACCCGCATGCTTGGCTGGAAGCCTAAGCACCGCGAGGGCAAGAAGGGAGGAGACAAGGCATGACCCAGATTTTGAAAGTGGAAAACCTCGGCATTACCTTCGGCGGTCTGAAAGCAGTTCAGGGCGTTAATCTTTCGGTCAACCAGGGCGAGATCATCGGATTGATCGGCCCGAACGGCGCGGGCAAGACGACAGTGTTCAACATGCTCACCAATGTTTATCAGCCCACGACCGGCTCCATCGAGCTGGAAGGCCGCTCCATCGTCGGTAAAAAGACCTATGAGACGACCGGCATGGGCATTGCCCGTACCTTCCAGAATATTCGTCTGTTTAAGGATATTTCGGTCATTGACAATGTCAAGATCGCCATGGATCAGTCGATCCATTACAATATGATGGAGTCCATCCTGCGCCTTCCCAGATATTGGAAGGAAGAAGCAGAAGTGGATCAGCGGGCGCACGAGCTGCTCAAGGTGGTCGGATTGGATGATCTGGCGCAGAGCAAAGCGCGCAACCTGCCCTACGGTCAGCAGCGCAAGCTGGAGATTGCGCGTGCGCTGGCAACCAAGCCGAAGCTGCTGCTGCTGGACGAGCCTGCCGCGGGTATGAACCCGACCGAAACCCACGAGCTGATGACCACGATACGCGATATCCGCAGCCGGTTTAATATTTCTGTTCTGCTCATCGAGCATGATATGGGATTTGTCATGGGGATCTGCGATCGGCTGTATGTGCTGGATTACGGTGTGATTATCGCAGAGGGTCTGCCGGAGGAAATCCGCACGAACCAGCGCGTCATCACCGCATACCTGGGAGGAGAGTGAGCAGATGGGAAACATGCTGAAAGTGGAGGATCTCCACGTTTACTATGATGCGATCCATGCCATCAAAGGAATCTCCTTCGAGGTGGAAGAGGGCGAAATCGTCACCCTCATCGGTGCAAACGGCGCGGGAAAGACCACGACGCTGCACGCCATTTCCGGTTTGCTGAAGCCCCGCAGCGGCAAAATCAGCTTCCTCGGGCAGGATCTTCTGGCGACCAAGCCTTACCGTATCGTTCGGGACGGATTGGCGCAGGTGCCGGAGGGGCGGCGTGTGTTCTCGGAGCTCACCGTGCAGGAGAACCTTGAAATGGGTGGCTATATCCGAAGAGACAAGGCGGGCATTCAGGATGATTACGACATGGTTTTTGAGCGCTTGCCGCGACTGAAGGAGCGGCGCAAGCAGTTGGCCGGTACGCTCTCCGGAGGCGAACAGCAGATGCTGGCCATTGGCCGCGCACTGATGTCCCGTCCCAAGATGCTGCTGCTGGACGAGCCTTCCATGGGACTTTCTCCCATATTGGTTAAGGAGATTTTCTCCATCATTCAGGAGGTCAACGAATCCGGCATGACGATTCTGCTCGTCGAGCAGAACGCGAAGATGGCGCTCAATATCGCCAATCGCGCTTATGTGCTGGAAACCGGCAGCATCGTCATGAGCGGTGACGCCAACGTGTTGTCGAACGATCCCAAGGTCATCAAGGCCTATTTGGGCGGCTAAAAAACACATTTTATTATGGGCACAACGGATGCTTTCCGCTGTGCCTCATTGATGTAAAAGAGGTCATCATGATACTTGCAGCAGAACATATCTCCAAAGCTTACACGTTGAAAACCCTTCTGACCGACGCCACGCTCTATATCGAGGACGGGGATAAAATCGGCATCATCGGCATCAACGGAACGGGCAAGAGCACCTTGCTCAAAATCCTGGCCCGTCTGGAAGAGCCGGATGAGGGGACTGTCACCAAGGGCAGCAAGGTGCGCATCGGGTACCTTCCGCAGAATCCGGAATTCCGTCCCGGGGCAACTCTGCTGGAAGCGGTCTTTGACGGAGTCGGCGCAGATGTGCGTGAACTGAAAAGCTATGAGGCGCGCACGATCCTGACGCGTTTGGGCTTTGCGGATATGGAACAGAAGGTCGATCATCTTTCCGGCGGGCAGAAGAAAAAGGTCGCGCTGGCTGCGGCACTTGTCCGCCCCTGCGAACTGCTGATTCTGGACGAGCCGACCAACCACCTGGACAGCGAGATGGTTGCCTGGTTGGAAAAAACGCTGCAGTCCTTTTCCGGCGCGCTGGTCATGGTGACGCACGACCGCTATTTTTTGGAGCGCGTGACCAACAAGATTGTCGAACTGGATCAGGGAAAGCTCTATACCTATCCGGCGAATTACTCGAAATATTTGGAATTGAAGGCAGAACGCGAAGATATGGCGCTTGCCAGTGAGCGCAAGCGCCAAGCGATCCTGCGCGTAGAATTGGCTTGGATGCAGCGCGGTGCGCGGGCCAGAACCACGAAAGCGAAGGGACGCATTGAGCGCTTTGAGCAGCTTTCTGCTGTCGAAGCGCCCAGGGCGCAGGAAAAGGTCAGCATTGGTTCGGCTTCCTCTCGGTTGGGACGCAAGATCATTGAAATGGATCACATCACCAAACGGTTCGGGGAGCGCATACTGATCAACGATTTTACCTATATCCTGCTGCGCGACGATCGCGTGGGTATTGTCGGGCGGAACGGCTGCGGAAAGTCTACGCTGCTGAATATGATTGCCGGGCGTGTGCAGCCGGATTCGGGCACGATTACCCGCGGGGAGACTGTTCGCATCGGTTATTTCGCACAGGATAATTCCGACATGGACGGCGAAATGCGTGCCATTGACTTCATCAAAGATATTGCCTTGAGCGTGGAAACCGACGAGGGCACCTTGACGGCCACGCAGATGATGGAGCGCTTTTTGTTCAACGCCGATCTGCAATACACGCAGATCAAGCGCCTTTCCGGCGGCGAAAAGCGCAGGCTCTATCTGCTCTCCGTGTTGATGAGCGCGCCGAACGTGCTGCTGCTGGACGAGCCGACCAACGATCTCGACATTCAGACGCTGACCATACTGGAGGACTACCTCGATCACTTCAACGGTGCGGTCGTGGCAGCCTCCCATGACCGATATTTTCTCGATCGCCTGATGCAGCGCATCTTCGCCTATGAGGAAAACGGCGTGATTCGGCAGTATCCGGGCGGATACAGCGATTATCTTGCAGCGCGTCCGGAACCGGTGCAGGTCAAAGACGCCAGGGCTGAAAAAGCGCCTGCTGCGCCCTCCCGGACGAAGAAGGTGAAGTTCACCTTTAAGGAGCAGCGTGAGTTCGAAACGATTGACGCAGATATTGCCGAAGTGGAAGCGAAAATTGCGCAGCTCGATCAGGCGATGGTGCAATCGCAGGCGGATTATGTGGCTCTTCAGGAGTTGACGGCGCAAAAAGAGGAGGCGGAGGCGAATCTTGAGCACCTGATGGAACGCTGGGTCTATCTCAACGACCTTTACGAGCAGATGCAGGACGAGCAAAATGGATAAATACGAAGCGCTGCGCCAAACCTTTGGCTATTCTTCCTTCCGGAGCGGCCAGGAACAGATTGTCGATGCGCTGCTTTCCGGCAGGGACGCGCTCTGCGTCATGCCGACGGGTGCGGGCAAATCAATCTGCTTTCAGATTCCTGCATTGCTGCTGCCCGGCGTTGCGTTGGTCATTTCGCCTTTGATCTCGCTGATGAAGGATCAGGTGGCATCACTGAATCAGGCCGGAGTGCGCGCGGCCTATCTCAATTCCTCGTTGACGCCGCGGCAGTATGCGCACGCCATTGAAAATGCGTGCAGCGGGATGTATAAAATCATCTACGTTGCTCCGGAACGACTGGAAACCTATGAGTTCCGGGAACTTTGCAGGGAAATCGAGGTTTCTCTGCTGGCGGTGGACGAGGCGCACTGCGTCTCCCAATGGGGGCAGGATTTTCGTCCGAGCTATCTGCGCATCCGGGCGTTCATCGAGTCGCTGTCCAAGCGCCCCGTTGTGGGCGCGTTTACCGCGACAGCGACCGAAGAGGTGCAGGCCGACATCGTCAAATTGCTGAATCTTCAAGATCCATTCCGCATGACGACGGGCTTTGATCGGCCCAATCTTCGCTTTGAGGTGCGCACGTCGCACAAAAAGGACAGTGAGCTGCTCGATATTCTGGCGGAGATGCGGGATCGCAGCGGCATTGTCTATTGCTCGACGCGGAAAAACGTGGAGGAAGTGTGCAGCCTGCTTTGCGCAAACGGGTATGCTGCGACGCGCTACCATGCCGGTTTGGGCGATGCGGAGCGCCGGGACAATCAGGATGATTTCCTCTATGACCGCAAGACGGTCATGGTGGCGACCAACGCCTTCGGCATGGGCATCGATAAGTCGAATGTGGGCTTCGTGATTCACTACAACATGCCGAAAAACCTGGAATCCTATTATCAGGAAGCGGGCCGTGCGGGACGCGACGGCAGCGATGCGGTCTGCATTCTGCTTTACAGCCCGCAGGACGTATTTACCAACAATCTTCTGATCGAGCGGGAGAGCGACAACCCGGAGCTTTCACCGGAGGAAGCCGCTGCCGTTAAAGAGAAGCTGCGCTTGGGACTGCGCCGCATGACGCAGTATTGCACGACGACGGGCTGCCTGCGCAGCGATATGCTGCGTTACTTTGGCGAGCAGGCGAGGGATTTTTGCGGGAACTGCTCCAATTGCTCGGCGGAATACCGCGAGGAGGATGCGACGCAGGCGGCCAGAGCGATTTTGGAATGCGTGATGGAACTGCGTCAGCGCTTTGGCAGAACGGTGGTCAGCGAAGTGGTGCGCGGACGCAAAACCGCGCGGATTGCCAAGCTGGGGTTGGATCAATGCCGCAGCTTCGGCGTCTTGCAGGGACAGGATGAACGGGAAATCCGCAGTCTGATGGACACCATGACGGAAAAGAATCTGCTGGCGGCGGATGGTTCGGAATACCCGGTTGTTCGCTTGGGCGCGGAAGCAAAGGATTTTCTGGACGACGGCCTTGCATTTTCCGTCCGTATTCGCATGGATGCAGCGCAGAAGGATGCGGATGCGGCGGCTTCACGCAAAACGACAAAGCAGAAACGCGGCGGGGAAGTCGAGGATGGAAACCCATTGCTGGCAGATTTGCGCAGGCTCCGCCTTCAGCTGGCGGCGCGCGCACATGTGCCGGCCTATATCATCTTCTCAGATGCGACGCTGCGCGATATGTGCGCAAAAAAGCCCGAAACCCGGGAAGAATTTCTTCGGGTTTCGGGCGTGGGGGAGCACAAGCTCAATCGCTACGGCAGAGCGTTTCTGGAGGTAATTCAGAAACACCTGCACGGGCAGAACCAATAGCCGTTAGTCGGTGACAAAGGCCACGAGCAGCTTGAGCGTATTGTCCAAGCCGGAAACGTGCGTCCGTTCGTATCCGTGGGAGGCGAATACGCCCGGCCCGATCAGCGCGTGGCGGAAGTTGTGACCCGCGGCCAGAGAGGCGTCCGCGTCGGAGCCGTACATCGGATAGATGTCCACGGCGTATTTGAGGTTGTTCTCGCGCGCCAGCTCGATCAGCTTGCCGGTCATCTCGTAGTTATACGGCCCGCGGCTATCCTTGGGGCAGATGGAAACCATCGTCTCGTCACAGCCGAGATCGTCGCCGACGCAGCCCATGTCTACGGAAAGAATGTCCTCGGCGTCTTCGGGAAGTCCTGCGGCGCAGCCGTGGCCGACTTCCTCATGAACGGTGAATACCAGATAAATCTTTCGGGAGAGAGTCAGATCCCCGGCCGAAACCATCTTGGCCAGCGCCAGCAGCACGCTTGCGCTGGCTTTGTCGTCCAGATGACGGCTCTTGATGTAGCCGGAGGGCGTGTTGAACGCGCGGGGGTCGAGAGAGATGAAGTCGCCCACCTCGATGCCCAGCGCACGAACGTCCTCCTTCGTGGAAACGTTCTCATCCAGAACCACTTCGATGGTGGTATCGTCGCGCTTGATGTCGGGAATACCCTTGTAAACATGGCTGGCCGGGGTGGTCAGATAGAAGGTACCGGTATAGGTGCGGCCGTCACGGGTGTGAACGACGCAGGTCTCATTTTCAACATTGTTGGCCGGATAGCCGCCGATGGCCGTGAAGCGCAGGCGGCCGCTGGGCTTGATCGAGCGAACCATTGCGCCCAGCGTGTCCACATGAGCGGCAACGACCAGCGGGTGACCTTCCCCGCCGATTTCACAGACGACATTGCCCTTGTGCGTCTTGTAGGGAGTAAAACCGTATCCGCGCAGCACGTCCAGCAGGTATTCTGCTGCGATGTGCGTAAAGCCCGTCGGGCTGGGAATATTGACCAGCTTCATCAGATGATCGACGGCAACGGAAGTATAGGGATGCATATTCATAGCCTAAATCCTCCAAAGAAAAAGAATCCGATTTTATTAATTCGGATTCTATAACGGCTTTTCCTGCCGAAAAAGGACTCAGAGTACAAAATTCCAGATTAAAATGTAAAAACAGGCCGACCCCAACAGGATGAAGATGTGAAAGAGCTCGTGGAAGCCAAAGTATTTCCAGGAAATGCGAGGAATCTTTAACGCATAGAATACGCCGCCGATGGTGTAGACGATGCCGCCGCCGAAAAGCCAGCACAGCCCCTGCATGGGAAGCGCACGGCTCAACGGCCAAATGGCGATCAGCGCGGCCCAGCCCATCGCGATGTAGAATACCGTGGAGAGCCAGCGCGGCGCGTCCATCCAGAAAATCTTGATAAATAGCCCGCCCAGCGCACATGCCCACACAATGCCGAACAGCACCCACCCCCATGCGCCATGCAGCGTGACCAGACAGATGGGCGTATAAGTCCCCGCAATTAGCATGAAGATCATGATGTGATCGATCTTGCGCAGGATGCCATGTACCTTATCTGAGATATAAAAGAGGTGATAGGTGGAGCTTGCCGCATAGAGCGCGATCATCGTCGCGCCGAAGATGGCGTAGCTGACGACGTGCCAAGGCGTCATGCCTGCGCCGCGAATGATCAAAAGCACCGTTCCGGCGATGGAAAGCCCCAGCCCGAGTAAGTGGAGCCAGGCACTCATCAAATCCTTTTCTTTATTAAAAGTCATACGTGCGCCTCCTGCATCTAGTAATGAAAATTATATAACGATGATACGAAAATTGCAAGATGGAATTTTGACCATGGTGGACAAATCAAAACCACCGGCTAAGCCGGTGGTTTGCTCTATGCCTGTAAGGCACTTTT
>CAJJNQ010000041.1 GCA_905193155.1 uncultured Christensenella sp. | reverse complement strand
GCGGCGATCTGGAAGCGCTTGCGATCAAGGGCGACATGGTTTGCCGTATGGATTACAGCTCCCGGAGCGTGCAAAGTGATCTATCAGCAATGCTCAAGACGCTGGCAGCGCATTGGAATGCAGAGTAAACGCACAATTTTCTTTTCATTTTTTCGCGTTTCGGGTAAAATAGAGGGTGGAAAAGCTGAACGAAGGAGAAAAAGCGAATGCTGGACAGTCTGATTATCGGCGGCGGACCCGCCGGACTTACCGCCGGAATTTACCTGATGCGCGCGGGGCTTTCCTGCGCTCTGTATGAAAAACAGTTTTGCGGCGGTCAGGCCGCGACAACCAATTGGATTGAAAACTACCCCGGATTCCCGGATGGAATCGGCGGGCCGGAACTTTCCATGGCTATGGCCGAACAGGCGCAGAAGCTTGGGCTGGAAATCCGTTATGATGAAATCACGGAATTGCACCTGACGGATACCGAACGATATGCAATCGCCGGAGGAAAGCGCATTGATGCGCGCACCGTGGTGCTGTGCATGGGCGCAACACCACGCCCGTTGGGGCTGGCGGAGGAGGAACGTCTGCGTGGTCGCGGCGTTTCCTATTGCGCAACCTGCGACGGCGCCTTCTTCCGCGGCAAAGAGGTCTGCGTTGTGGGCGGCGGCGACACCGCAATGGAGGATGCGCTGTATCTGGCGCGTTTTGCATCGAAAGTTACGATTATTCATCGCCGCGACAGCTTCCGCGCCGCGCAAGCGCTTGTTCGCCGTGTGCAGCAGACGCCCAATGTGAAAATACTCTATCATACCGTCGTAAAAGCCCTCAGGGGAGAAGAGCAACTGGAAGAAATTGTCGTGCAAAATACCCTCAGCGGGGCGGAATCCGCATTCCGAACGCAGGGGTTGTTTGTCGCCGTGGGAACAGTTCCGCAGACCGAGCTGCTGGCCGGGCAGCTGGCGCTTCAGGAGGGCTATGTCATCGCCGGTGAGGACACCCGAACCAGCGTGCGCGGTGTATACGCTGCAGGGGATATCCGCACGAAGCCCCTGCGTCAGGTGATCTGCGCCACTTCGGACGGCGCGGTCGCAGCGGCAATGGTTCAGGCGGACTTAAACAGCATAGAAATAGGATAGTGGAAAAAGACGGATTTTTTCGGGAGGAAACCAGATATGCCTAGAATGTTCGGCACCGACGGTGTCAGAGGAATTGCCAATACGGAACTGGATTGCACGCTGGCCTATCAGCTGGGCCGCGCGGGCGCGCAGGTGTTGATCTCCGGCACGCACAGGCCGACAGTGCTCGTCGGCACCGATACGCGCATCTCCGGCGATATGCTCAAGAGCGCGCTGATGGCGGGCATCTGCTCGGTCGGCGCGCACGCGGTGGATTTGGGCGTGATTACGACCCCTGCCATCGCGATGCTTAATCGGGAGATGAAGGCCGATGCCGGGGTCATGATCTCCGCATCCCACAATCCCGCCAAATACAACGGCATCAAATTCTTCAGCGGAGAGGGCTATAAGCTCTCTGATGCGTTGGAGGACGAGATCGAAGCGATCATCCGCAGCGGCTGCGCGGGCGTGCCTTCGCCCGAAGGAAAGGACGTCGGCCGCATTGAAGCCCGCCCGGAGATGCGCCGAACCTATCTCGACCTGCTCAAAGCCAAGTGCCGCTGCGACCTCAAGGGATTGAAAATTGTGCTCGACTGCGCAAACGGCGCGGCGTCGGCCATTGCCCCGGTGCTTTTTGACGAGCTGGGCGCGGAGGTCATCACCATTCACGCGGAGCCTGACGGCATGAACATCAACGCCGACTGCGGTTCCACCAAGCCGGAGTCGCTTCAGCAGGCGGTAATGGAACACCATGCAGACTGCGGCATGGCCTTTGACGGTGACGCCGATCGTTTGATTGCAGTGGATAATCTAGGCCGCATTGTAGACGGCGATCAAATGCTGGTGATCTGCGGAAGCTTCTTAAAGCAGAAGGGACTTCTCGTGGGCAACACCTGCGTAGCGACCGTCATGAGCAATATGGGGCTGGATATCGCCCTCAAGCAGGCGGATATCCGTCTGGAACGCACGGCGGTAGGCGACCGTTATGTGCTGGAAAACATGTTGGAAAACGGCTATGTGCTGGGTGGAGAGCAATCCGGCCACGTCATTTTCCTCAAGGACAATACCACCGGTGACGGCATTATGACGGCGCTGCACCTGATGCAGGTTATGACCGAAACCGGAAAAACCCTTGCTGAGTTGGCCGATCAGATGCAGCATCTGCCGCAGGTGCTGGTGAACGTCAAGTGCGCCGGGGAGAAGAAATATCTCTACCGCGAAGATTCGGTTATTATGGATCGGATCGCTGCCATCGAGGGGCTGCTCTCCGGTCAAGGCCGCGTGCTGGTGCGCCCCTCCGGCACCGAGGCGCTGGTGCGCGTCATGCTGGAAGGCCCGGATGAAGAAGTGATCTCCGCTTATGCCGAGGAACTGGCCTGCCTGATGAAGGAACGCATGGCCTAAAAGATTTTTTATGAAATTGTGTTTCAACTTCCGCAAATGCGTTTATCTATAAATCATCAAGGCGGACGGCAAAAGAAAAGCCCCGCCAAGCGAAAAAGAATAAACATTGCGGAGGTAATGAAAATGAAGTGGGTATGTTCTGTTTGCGGTTACATTCATACGGGGGATAAGGCTCCTGAGTTCTGCCCTCACTGCAACGCACCGGCGTCCAAGTTCGATCTGCTGGAAGAAAACAAGATCCAGTGGGCGGATGAGCATCGCATCGGCGTTGCCAAGGGTCTGGATCCCGAAGTCGTCGAGGGTCTGCGCCAGAACTTCTCCGGCGAGTGCACCGAGGTTGGTATGTACCTGGCGATGAGCCGTCAGGCGGATCGCGAAGGCTTCCCCGAGGTTGCTGAAGCTTACAAGCGCATCGCCTTTGAAGAGGCGGAGCACGCAGCAAAGTTTGCCGAGCTGCTGGGCGAAGTAGTTTCCACCTCCACCAAGGAAAACCTTTCCGTCCGCGTCGCGGCGGAGAGCGGCGCCACCTCCGGCAAGCTGGCTCTGGCCAAGCGCGCCAAGGAGCTGGGCTATGACGCCATTCATGACACCGTGCATGAAATGGCCAAGGACGAAGCTCGCCACGGCTGTGCCTTCAACGGTTTGCTGAACCGCTACTTCGACAAGTAATTCACCGTAAGATAAGCAAAAAGAGAGGATGCGGGAACAAAACCGCTTCCTCTTTTTTGCAGCTGTCCGCTCCAAGACGAGAGACGGCTGACAGGTTTCTTGCGCCTCAAGCGGTTAATGGACTTCACAACAAGCGTATCGACATGACGAACTAACGAAGCAGGCTATTTGACCGCATTTATAACGGCAAATCCTTGCGAACAGAGAAAAAGGAGCGGGACATCTGTCTCGCTCCTTCTATACGTTTTATTACTTCAGCGCCTGATTGATTTTCACAATTTCGCTTTCGGAAAGCTCTGTGCGCGTTTCGGAACCGTTTATGAGGGAGCCGCCGTCATAATACATTATATAGATTTTCTGTCAATAGATTCCGTTTTTCTGGATTTTCATAGTTTTAAGTTATTTTACACATTTTGAATGCGCATGCAACGGTGAAAATAAGCGCTTTTTCGTGTCCGAATCGTCCATGCAGAACCGCCGCTTCAACAGCTAAGCTGCATAATTAAGTCCATGCAATAAGCTTGAATCGCATGGGCTTTTCGCGTTTTCGGAAATTTTCATCCAATGGGCAGGAAATATAGATCTGCATGGGGAATTTAACCTTCGTTTTCAACCTTTAAGGTCGTAAATGCGGCAAGGACACACTGAACCCAAAGGAGATCAAAATCAAATGGACAATAAAGCCATTGCCTATCTGAAAACAAAGGGGATGGAGGATCGCATCCGAGAATTCGACGTATCGACCGCAACGGTCGAGCTTGCGGCACAGGCATTGGGCTGTGAGCCTGCTCATATTGCCAAAACGCTGTCCTTCGCAGCGGAAAACGGCTGCATATTGATCGTCTGCGCGGGAGATATGCGCATCGATAATCATAAGTTCAAGGAATATTTTCACGTCAAGGCCCGTATGCTGTCTCCGGAGCAGGTAGAAGAGAGGACGGGATTCCGCATCGGCGGCGTTTGCCCGTTTGGCGTGGATCAAGAGCAGGTGAGCATCTATCTTGACGAGTCGCTGCGCCGCTTTGAGCAGGTCTTTCCTGCATGCGGAACAGCCAATTCTGCGGTACGTCTCAGCCCCGACGAATTGGAACGGGTCACCGGCGGCCGCTGGATCGATGTGTGTAAAGCATTCTAAACCGAAAAATCCTCTAAATACTCCTTTACAATTAAAGATTTAGGTGTAAAATGAATTGAATGCATGGATGAGGAGCTTTTGGAGGATGAAAAACAACACAGATTTCCTGAAAATCGAACAACCGGCAGACTACACCGGCTTTTACGAACTGAAGACTTTTGATACATTAATCGTTTCTTTTTGTGCAGACACGCCCCGCGGCTCAACGGTGGAAGTGGAAGCACGTATTCGCCTGACGGACGGACGGCTGACCGAATGGTTTTCCTGGGGCGTATGGAGTCCCTTCGCGGATCGCCACAGCAAATCCTCGAAGGGACAGCTTGCGGATCTGGATACGGATACGCTCACCCTGCACGAAGGATTGCTGGGCTGTGCCGTGCAGATTCGCGTTACCGAAAATGAGGCGCCTGATACGGCTCGGCCGCTGCTGCGGCGCGTCGTGCTGGCGGCTAAAAACAGCAGGATTGTTTGCGAAGAGCCTTCTGCCGCGTCAGATGATGTGCGCATGTCCGCGCCCTGTTATTCGCAGATGGTGCGGCAGCCGGAGATTGGTCATGTCATTTGCTCAGCAACCACCATCGCCATGCTGCTCAACCAGAAGGGCGAAAACGTGCTGCCGGAGGAAATTGCGCTGCACAATTATGACAGCGCCTATGACGGATGTGGCAACTGGGCTTTCTCCACGGCGATTGCTGCCAGCTATGGTTATGATGCCTACGTCCGCTATGCTACGCTGGACGATCTTGTCGAAGAGCTGCGCCGCGGCAACGCCGTTGGCGTGAGCGTCAGCTATACCAATAAGCCGGAGGATGATACGCTCCCCTATATTGACGGCGCGCCCTGCCGCACGCCGGGACACCTGATTGCGCTCTGCGGATTCCAGACGGCCTCCAACGGCAAACAATACGCCATCGTCCACGATCCCGCTGCGCCGGAGAACGACACGGTGGAGCGTTTCTATCCGTTAGAACAGTTCATGGAAGCATGGAGCAACCGCGTGACCTACATCGTTCACAAGGAAGAGCAGGTCAATCGCCCGCGATATATTCCAGAGCATGTTTCAGCTGAGCTGCGCCCTGCCGGAAACGGACTCTATGCGCTCTATACCGGAAACGAGCGGGTGACACTGGTTCATCAAAATCGCTTTGATTGCGTCGCCGCGCAACTCGTTCAGCGAAAGGGCGAAAAGGATGCGGACGGTGTGTTCTCCTATGGGGAAATCACTCCGGAGGGATGGATTCGCGGTCTAAAACCAAGTGTCCCTGCCTTTGTCATCACCAATCGCGGAGTGATCTACGACTGCAAATAACAAAAAAGGAGCGTAAGATAGGTATTCCATCTTACGCTCCCTTTTTTATCTCTTAAAGCACAATGGCGAGGAATTTTGCGGGCTTATCACCGACCGCCTGAATGCCGTGCGGATACCCGGAATTGAAATAAATGCTGTCGCCGGGGTTGAGTACCATTTCCGTTCCGTTGACGATAAAGCGCAGCGTGCCCTCCATCACATAGTCAAATTCCTGTCCATCGTGGCAGTTGACCACCAGCGGCGTGCCTGCGGGAACCGCGCCCGCCGTGACAAAGAAGGGCTCGGCGACCTTGTTGCCGAAATTATAGGCCAGCGACTGGTACTGATATTCCTTGCGGCGGTCAATGCCGACGCCCTGTCCGGCGCGCGTCAGGCAATAAACGTGCAGCTTGGGCTCGCCGCCCGTCAGCAGCGCAGAGGGCTCCACGCGGCAGGCGTTTGCCATTGCCAGCAAAACAGAGATCGGAATGTCGATGGCACCGCTCTCATAAGCGGCGTATTTTGCCGCCGGAACCCCCAGCTCCGCAGCCATTTCCTCCTGAGTAAAATCGCAGATCTCACGCAATTCTTTCATGCGCGCGGCAATATCCATAATTTCTCCGGCCATATCGATTTCCTCCTTTTTCCTGAAGGTGTTTCTTCTCAATTTCAGTATACATGGAAGAATTGCTTTTTGCAATCGGTCGGGCTTTATTTTTGCCGTGCGTTTTGTTATACTAGACATAAGGTTTAGCGCTGCATTTTGCAGCCAAGAAGGGAGAGATTCACCTCATGATTCGTCATATTGTCATGTTCCGTCTCAAGGACGCTCGCCCGCATAAGGTAGAAGCCGCAGCGCAAATGCTGCGCTCCATGAAGGGAAAGATCGAGGGACTGCTTGATCTGGAAGTCGGCACGGATTTCCTGGGTTCTGAGCGCTCCTATCACCTGGCGCTGACCTGCACCTTCGATAATGAGGAACATTTCAAAGCCTATGTCGATCATCCGGTGCATAAGCCCGTCAAGGCCTATATGCACGCTGTGCGGGAGACCAGCGTTTCCTGCGACTACAAGTTCTGATCCAACCCGGAGGAAAGCCTATGGAAAATGAGATTACGCTGGCCTATGTGCAGGAGATGGTGCGCCGCAAGGAAGGCCGCCTGGGAGAAAAACAGCAGATTTTGCGGCTGATGGACGCCGTGGGCCGTCTTGCTCACGCCATTGACCGGGAAGAGGGAATGGAGGAGGCCTTCGGCGATATTCTCTACAACACCCTTGCGCTGGCCAATACCTACGGCATCGATATGGAAGACTGCATTCCCGGCTCTGTACCCATGCCTGCGCAGGAAAAAAAGCCGCCGCGCAATCTCGATTTCCGACCGCTCTGATACCATGCAAAACCACAAATAAATAGATGGAGGTTCGATTCAATGCGTAAGATCAAAGCCCAGAAATTGACCCGCGATGCGTTCCGTCCCTACGGCGACTATGTGGAGCTGCTGCGTCCCGCTTCTTTCTACGGCGACGCGCCCACCGCTTTCACCCCCGATATGCTCCAGCTGCCGCTGGCGCAACATGACTTGGCGTCCTTCTCGATCTGCCGCGTCGTGGAGCGCCCCAACATTGTCGATACTTCCGAATATCATTCTGCCGCTTGGGAAGGCAACATCCCGCTGGACGGCGATATCGTCGTACACGTCGCTCCCGCAAACCGCGGTCAGATCGAAGCGGATAAGTTCGAGGCCTTTATCGTGCCCAAGGGCACCATGGTCACCTTCAAGCCCGGCGTTTGGCACTTTGCGCCCTATGCGCTCAAGGGCGAGGTCTCTACGCTCGTCGTACTGCCGGAGCGTACCTATGCCAACGACTGCGTGGTCGTAAAGCATACCGACGACCAGAAGCTTGAAATTGAGATGTAATGTAAAAGGAAAATACCTCTATGGAAAAGGGAATTCTCGGCACGCACATCGTCACCCAGATCGGGTTTGTCGTCAACGATATTGAAGCAACCTCTCAGGCCTTTGCAGACTTCCTCGGTGTGGAAAAGCCCCAGTGGAGCCTGACGGACAGCATCGAAAAAACGCATGGGGAATTCAACGGTGAGCCCTGTCCCGCACGCGCCAAGCTGGCTTTCTTCCATGTGGGCGATACGCTGGATATCGAATTGATCGAGCCGGATCATACGCCCAGCGTCTGGCGCAATGTTCTGGACGAGAAGGGTGAGGGTGTGCATCACATCGCCTTTGTCATCAACGGTATGAAGGAAAAGCTCGTCAAGCTCGACGCACAGGGCATGAAGCTCATGCAGCGCGGCGAATACACCGGCGGACGCTATGCCTATGTGGACGCTGTCTCGCAGCTCAAGACCATTGTCGAACTGCTGGAAAACGACTGATGATACCAAAGTTGGGGACGTCCTCGGAAAGGGCGTCCCTTTTCATTCAGAAGGATATGCAAGATAATCAACGAATTTACGGATTTCCGCCCGTGTGCGGAGAGAACCCCCGCATTTTGATCTTGGGGTCCATACCGTCGGTCAAATCGCTGGAGGAAGCGCAGTATTACGCGCATCCGCGCAATGCCTTCTGGCGCATTCAGGCCGCATTGTTTGACGAGCCGTTTACAACGAACTATGAAGAGCGCAAACGCCGCCTAATGCACCACGGCATTGCGCTGTGGGACAGTGCCGCTTCCTGCATCCGAGAAGGCAGTTTGGACAGCGCCATTACCGAAGCCGTGCCGACGGATGTTCCCGCGCTGCTTGCAGCCCATCCAAGCATCGGGCATATCTTCTTTAACGGCGGCGCTTCGCAGAAACTCTTTCTGCGTTTCCATCGGTCATTGAAAGGGCAGGTTTCCACGACGCTGCTGCCTTCTACCAGCCCCGCTGCCGCCGTGCTTACATTGGAGCAGAAAACCGAACGCTGGCGCTGCATCCTGGATGCGCTGTCCGATACCAGAGGATAAAGGAGGAACTCCGCATGACCGATATGGTTTCCATCATTGAGAAAAAGAAGCAGGGACAGTGCCTTTCCGCAGAGGAGATCGCCTACTGGGTTCACGGCGTTTATCAGGGCACGATTCCGGACTATCAAAGCTCCGCGCTGCTGATGGCGATTCGCCTGCGCGGCATGAAGGAGGACGAAACCGCCAGCTTAACCATGGAAATGACGCGCACGGGGGAAATGGCGGATCTATCCGGTATTCCCGGCGTAAAAGTGGATAAACACTCCACAGGAGGCGTAGGGGATCTGACCTCATTGGTTGCGGTGCCGCTGGCTGCAGCCTGCGGCGTTCCCGTTGCAAAGATGAGCGGACGTGCGCTGGGGCATACCGGCGGCACGCTGGATAAACTCCGGTCCGTGCCGGGTCTGAGAACGGATCTTAGCATGGAGCAGTTCAAAGACCAGGTTAAGCGCATCGGCTGCGCCATTATCGGACAAACCGGTGAGCTTGCGCCGGTAGATAAGGTACTCTATGCCCTGCGTGACGTCACGGCGACGGTGGACAGCCTGCCGTTGATTGTTTCCAGTATCCTCTCCAAGAAGATTGCCGCCGGGTGCGACGCCATCCTGCTCGACGTCAAAACAGGCAGCGGCGCGCTCATGCCTACGCTGGAGGAGTCCGTGCAGCTCGGCCGGGAGATGGTTCGCATCGGCAAGGCTGCCGGGCGGCGCGTCATGGCGATGGTAACGGATATGGATCAGCCGTTGGGGCACAACATCGGCAATGCGCTTGAGATCATCGAAGCCGCCGAAATCCTGAAGGGGCGCGACAGTGGACGTGCCTGCCGACTCTGCCTGGAAGTCGCGGCGCGCATGGTCATGCTCAGCTTCGGTACCGCTCATGACACAGCATACGCACAGGTTCAAGACGTGCTGAAAAGCGGTTCGGGTCTCGAAAAGCTCCGGCAGATGCTCGCCGCGCAAGGCGGAAATGCCAACGTGCTGGACGACTATTCGCTGCTGCCTCAGGCTAATGAAAAGCTGGACGTTTTCGCAGAAAAAGACGGCTTTATCAGCTTCCTCGCAGCGCAGAAGCTGGGTCTTGCTTCCAAAGCGCTGGGCGCAGGGCGTTCTACAAAGGACGCGCCGGTTGACTATGCTGTCGGCATTGTGCTGCACAAGCAGGTTGGCGACGCAGTTTCGGCCGGGGAAGTGTTGGCCACGCTTTATATCAACGACCGAGCAGAGCTTGGGCAAGCAATGGAGATGCTGCGCAGCGCCATTGTCGTATCGGACAAAAAGCCCGCAGAACGCCCGCTGATTTACGAAACCATCGAGTGATTTTGTCCCTTTGCGTAAAATTACACCGGGAAGCATTGACAGATGCAAAAAAGAGGTCTATAATCACATTCAATCGCATGGGGCGATGAGGAAAGAGTAGTTTTCGGAACGCCGGAAGAGAGAATGCGCCGCGGCTGAGAGTGCATTCGGCAGATACGAAAAGGAAAACCACCCTCTGACCATGCCGGGGCAAGGCACGTTAAAGCCTGCTTGAGAGGCCGCATGGAACTGCGGCAATTTGGGTGGAACCGCGGAATCAACTCCGTCCCTTGTGCAATTTCGATTGCAGAAGAGACGGAGTTTTTATTTACTGAAACGGAGGAAAAAAGCTTATGAAAATCATGCTCAGAGGCAACGCAAAAGAATTTGAAGCGCCCATGACGGCATTGGAAATTGCCGCTTCCATTTCTCACGAACTGAAGAAAGAAGCGGTCGCCGCCAAGATCGACGGCGAAGTGAAAGACCTCAAAACCGTGATCGACCACGACTGTGAAGTTGAGTTTCTGACCTTTGCGGACGAGGAAGGCCGCCGCGTTTACCGCCACACTGCGTCCCATGTGCTGGCGCAGGCGGTCAAGGCGCTCTATCCGGATGCCAAGCTGGCCATCGGTCCGGCTATCGACAACGGTTTCTACTATGACTTTGATTGCGCCGAGTCCTTTACGACCGACGATTTCAAGAAGATCGAAAAGGAAATGGAGCGCGTCATCAAGGCGAATTACCCGCTTGAGCGCTTTGAGCTGCCCCGCGCCGAGGCGCTGGAACTGATGCAGTCCAAAGGTGAGCCGTACAAGGTCGAGCTGATTAACGATCTGCCCGAGGACGCGGTGATCTCCTTCTATCGTCAGGGCGATTTCGTCGATCTGTGCGCAGGTCCGCATCTGCCGTCCACCGGCTATGTCAAGGCGGTCAAGATCATGTCCGTCGCCGGCGCTTACTGGCGCGGTTCTGAAAAGAACAAGATGCTCCAGCGTCTTTACGCCACCGCGTTCCCGAAGAAGGCGGATCTGGAAGTTTACGTGCAGCAGCTGGAAGAGGCCAAGAAGCGCGATCACCGCAAGCTCGGTCGCGAACTCGATCTGTTCGACGTGCTGGATGAGGGCCCCGGCTTCCCGTTCTTCTACCCCAAGGGAATGGTGCTGCGCAACATCCTGGAAGACTACTGGCGCAAGATTCATCGCGAGCACGGCTATGAAGAGATCAAGACGCCTATGATCCTAAACCGCGCCCTGTGGGAGCGTTCCGGCCACTGGGATCACTACCGTGAGAATATGTACACCACCCGTATTGACGATACGGATTTTGCCATCAAACCCATGAACTGCCCCGGCGGCATGCTGGTTTACAAGCGCAGAGCATGGAGCTATCGTGACCTGCCCATCCGCAGCGGTGAGCTGGGTCTGGTGCACCGTCACGAAAAGTCCGGCACCCTGCACGGCCTGATGCGCGTGCGCTGCTTTACGCAGGATGATGCGCACATCTTCATGCGTCCGGATCAGATCCGCGATGAGATCAAGGGCGTTTACCGTCTGATTGACGAGGTTTATAAGGTCTTTGGCTTTAAATACACTGTGGAGCTGTCCACTCGTCCCGAAAACTCCATCGGCACCGACGAGATGTGGGCAATGGCAACCGACGGTCTTCAGGGCGCGCTGGATGATCTGGGCGTGCAGTACACCATCAATGAAGGCGACGGTGCATTCTACGGCCCGAAGATCGACTTCCATCTCCAGGATTGTCTGGGACGTACCTGGCAGTGCGGCACCATTCAGCTGGACATGAATCTGCCCGAGCGCTTTGATCTGACCTATGTCGGCGCGGACGGTGAGAAGCATCGTCCCGTCATGATCCACCGCGTGGTGTTCGGCTCCATTGAGCGCTTCATCGGCATCATCACGGAGCAGTTCGGCGGCGCATTCCCGATGTGGCTGGCGCCTGTTCAGGTTCGCATCATGACCATCACCGATCGCGCGGACGATGCGGCGCGCGAACTTCAGCAGAAGCTCGAAAAGGCCGGTATCCGCACCGAGCTCGACGTGCGCAACGAGAAAATCGGCTTCAAGATCCGCGAAGCGCAGATGATGAAGATCCCTTATATGTTCGTGCTGGGCGATAAGGAAGTACAGGACGGTGTGATTGCCGTTCGCTCCCGTTCGGAAGGTTCCATCGGCACGATGACCTACGAACAGATTCTGGCCAAGATGCAGGAAGAAGTGGAGACTAAGGCGCTCTAATACTCCCGGAAAGGAAGAATAGCAGCTATGCAGAAATACAGAGTTGGCATTATCGGTGCTACGGGCATGGTCGGGCAGCGTTTTATCACGCTGCTGGCCGATCATCCGTGGTTTGAAATTCACGCGCTTGCAGCAAGTGCGCGCAGCGCGGGCATGACCTATGAAGAGGCTGTGGGTTCCCGCTGGGCCATGAAGACCCCCATTCCGGAAAAAGTGGCCCAGATGGTCGTGATGGATGCTTCCGACGTGAAGAATGTTTCCGACCTTTGCGATTTCGTGTTCTGTGCGGTCAACATGAAGAAGGACGAGATCAAGGCGTTGGAAGAGGCCTATGCCAAGACCGAAACCCCCGTGATTTCCAACAACTCCGCAAACCGCGGTATGGCGGACGTCCCCATGCTCATCCCGGAAATCAACCCCGAGCATGCACATGCCATTGAGCGTCAGCGCGAACGCCTGGGCACCAAGGTCGGCTTCATTGCCGTCAAGCCCAACTGCTCGATTCAGTCCTATGTTCCCGCACTGACGCCGCTGTATTCCTGCGGAATTGAGAGCGTGATGGTTTCGACCTATCAGGCCATTTCCGGCGCGGGCAAGACCTTTGAGACCATGCCGGAAATCATCGACAACGTCATTCCCTTCATCTCCGGCGAAGAGGAAAAGAGCGAGCAGGAACCGCTGAAAATCTGGGGCAAGCTGGAAAACGGTCTCATCGTCAACGCGGCCTCTCCCAAGATTTCCGCACATTGTGTCCGCGTGCCGGTCTCCGACGGACACCTGGCAACGGTCTTTGTCAAGTTCAAGAACAAGCCCACCAAGGAGCAGATGCTGGCTGCCTGGGCAACCTTCAAGGGTGAGCCGCAGAAGCTGGAACTTCCCTCCGCGCCCAAGCAGTTCCTTCAGTACATGACAGAAGAAAATCGTCCCCAGACCAAGCTGGACCGTGATTTCGAGCACGGCATGGGTATCTGCATCGGCCGTTTGCGCGACGATCCCATCTTTGATTACCGCTTTGTCTGCATCTCGCACAATACACTGCGCGGCGCAGCCGGCGGCGGCGTGGAGTCGGCGGAATTGCTCTGCGCGCAGGGCTGGATTCCCTATAAAAAGTAAAAAAGAAAACGTCCGCAAGGGAGGATATAAAATTGGAAAAGCAGAAGGAAAAGGCCAAGGGTCTTCTTCATGAGTTCAAAGTATTCATTTCGCGCGGCAACGTCATTGATCTGGCTGTCGGTGTTATCATCGGTTCTGCTTTCACGGCTATTGTCAATTCCTTGGTCAACGATATCGTCATGCCGGTGATCGGCGTGATCATCGGCGGCATCAATTTTGAAGACCTGAAGTGGGTGATCACGCCTGCTTCCGGCGATGTTGCGGAATGTGCTATCCGCTACGGCACCTTCCTGCAAAGCATCGTCAACTTTCTGCTGATCGCACTGGTCGTCTTTACGATGGTCAAGCTCATCAACCTGACCCATCGCAAAAAGGCAGAAGAAGCGCCCGCAGCGCCGCCTGCTCCGCCGGAAGACGTCGTTCTCCTGCGCGAGATCCGCGATCTGCTCAAGAAATAATCCGTTTGTGCTCAGCGCGTTCCGCTCCTGTTTGGTCGGGACGCGCTTTTTGTTTCTTTTCGCTTTACATCCAATAGGAAGATGCGCTACAATAAAGAATAGATGTTTCTATATCAAGGAGGCGCGAACATGAATCTTGACCAATACCTGGACGCATTGCGTGGCAATCGCGCCTTCATGTCCTGCGTGACGCATTGGGAAACCCTTCCTGCGCAGGATGCACGCTATATGGACCTTCCTTTGGGCCTGTCTGCGCCCATTGTCGAAGCGCTGAAAAAGCGCGGAATTTATCAGCTCTACACCCATCAGCGTCAGGCGGTGGATGCAGCCCTTGCGGGTGAGAATGTCACCATTGTAACCCCTACAGCTTCCGGCAAAACCTATTGCTATAATTTGCCTGTGCTCGAAACTATTCTGCGCAGCCGCAGTTCCCGTGCGCTGTATCTCTTTCCAACCAAGGCACTTGCTGCCGACCAAAACACCGAACTCAACGAGCTCATCCGCGACATGGGGGAAGAGGTCAAGGCCTTTACCTATGACGGCGATACACCGGTCAATGCCCGCAACGCTGTGCGCCTTTCCGGGCACATCGTCATCACCAATCCCGATATGCTGCACTCCGGCATATTACCTCATCATACCAAATGGGTCAAGCTCTTTGAAAACCTGAAATATGTCGTCATTGACGAAATTCATGCCTATCGCGGCATCTTCGGTTCCAATCTAGCCAATGTCATCCGTAGGCTGAAGCGCATCTGTGCTTTTTACGGATCGCATCCGCAATTCATCTGCTGCTCGGCAACCATTGCGAATCCCGGAGAATTGGCCGCAAGGCTGACGGGTGAAAAATCTTTGTTGGTAGATAAAAGCGGCGCACCTATGGGCACGCGGCACGTTATTTTCTACAACCCGCCCGTTGTCAACCGGCAATTGGGTATCCGTTCCGGCTCCGTTGCTTCTGCGCGGAAAATTGCCTCATCGTTGCTGCAAAACGATATTTATTCCATCACGTTTGCACGCAGCAGGCTCAATGTGGAAGTGCTCACGACGTATCTCAAGCGCCTCGTGCGCGATGCGCTGGGCAATGACGACGCCGTGCGCGGCTATCGCGGCGGCTATCTTCCGACCCTGCGTCGGGACATTGAACGCGGCTTGCGCGACGGTTCCGTCAAGGCCGTGGTTTCCACTAATGCGCTGGAACTGGGCATCGACATCGGTCAGCTCGAAGCCTGTGTGCTCTGCGGCTATCCCGGCTCAGTTGCCAGCACCTGGCAGCAGGCCGGGCGCGCCGGGCGAAGAAAATCAACGAGCGTCACCTTCCTGGTGGCCTCGTCTGCGCCGCAGGATCAGTATATCATCACGCATCCGGAGTATTTCTTCCAGCAGTCTCCGGAACACGCGCTGATTAACCCGGACAATCTCTATGTCATGCTCAACCACTTGAAGTGCGCTGCCTATGAACTGCCGTTTACGCAGGACGAGCTTTTCGGCGGCAACGAAGGCACACAGGATATGCTGCAATATCTGGAGGAAGAACACATCGTCCACCTCGTGGGCGGCAGGTACCATTGGATGGCGGAGGAGTTCCCCGCGTCCGATCTTTCTCTGCGCACAGCGCTGGACGAGAATTTCGTCATCATCGATATCACCAACCCCCAGCACCATGAGGTCATTGGGGAGATGGATCGTTTCACCGTGCCGATGTTGCTGCATGACCGGGCGATTTACATCCATAACGCCACGCAGTATCAGGTCGAAAAGCTGGATTTTCAGCAGAAGCGCGCCTATATCAAGCAGGTAGATGTCGATTACTACACCGATGCAGATCTTTCCGTGTCGTTGCGTGTGCTGGATGAATTCAAAAACAAGGGCTGCCTGTCCTTTGGCGAGGTGCTGGTTTCGTCTTTGGTGACGATGTTCAAAAAGATGAAATTCGATACGCATGAGAACATCGGCTATGGCGAGGTCAACCTTCCGGAATTAGAGATGCACACCACGGCCGTTTGGATGACGCTGACCGACGAGCTGTTTGCAGGCATGGAAAAAGAGGATGCGCAGGGCGGCATGGCTGGCATTGCGCACGCGCTCTCGATGCTGGCGCCTCTCTACCTGATGTGTGCCAGCTGGGACATTCAGGTTCGCTACCATGTGCGCGACCCGTACACCGATCGTCCCACCCTTTATCTGTACGACAGCATCACGGGCGGCGTAGGTCTTGCCGACAAGGCCTATGACATGATGCCCGTGCTGCTGCAACGTGCCAAGGAAACCATTGAAACCTGCCCGTGCAAAAACGGCTGCCCCTCCTGCATCGGCGTTCCGTCGGAGCACGGAAAGGAGGCCGCCGTAGAATTGCTGAGGAGAATGATCGATGAGCAATTTGCGGGATAGACTCAAGCGCATTTCTTCCGAGCGCAAGCAGGAACAGCCAATCGCGCAGCCACAGCAGAAACCGACCTGCGCAAGCCGTATCCATTTTGCGGAAGTTCCGGCTCAGACTTATTCGCCTGAAATCCTGATGCTGCTTGGCGGTGCGGATTTTGATGGGCTGCATCTTGCGCCGGAGGACTGGATCTTCATCGATACCGAAACCAACGGTCTCTCCGGCGGTGCCGGCACGATCGCCTTTGAAATCGGCGTCGGGGAGGTTCTGAACGGCCAGATGCGCATTACGCAATTCTGGATCCGCGATTACGATCAGGAAGAGGATATGCTCCACCATTTGGACGCTTTGTTTCAAAACAAGAAGGCCATCGTTTCCTTCAACGGAAAGAGCTTTGATTTGCCTCTGCTCATCAGCCGATGCACGCTGAACCGAATCCGTCCTGCCTGGCAGAATCTTCCGCATCTGGATCTGCTGCACGCTGCGCGCCGCGTCTATAAATTGAGACTTAAAAGATGTTCACTCTCCGATTTGGAGGAACGCGTATTGGGCATTCAGCGGGAAGACGATATTCCCGGTTCGGAAATTCCTGCCCTCTGGCAGGAGTTCCTCAAAACAAAAAATGACGAAAAACTGCTGAGCGTATTCGACCACAACCTTCAGGATGTGCAAAGCATGGCGGTGCTGCTGCGCACAATCTATGACGCACATCAGGAGCCCATGCAGCAGGTCTATATGGAAGATCTGTTTTCCGTCGGCAAGGTATATGACAGTGCAGGGCGTTACGACATTGCAGAAAGGTGCTATGTTTCTGTCGAAAACGGCGTCTGCCGCGGCATGGCGGGACGCGCGTTGACGCGCATCTATCGCCGTACCGAGCGAACCGCCGACGCGATTGCGCTATTGGAAGGCATGATCGCCTCGAATTCCGGCGGTATTTTCCCTTATGTCGAATTGGCAAAAATCTACGAGCACCGTCTGCGCCAACCGGAAAAGGCGCTGACGTATACAGACCTTGCGCTGGCCAAGGCCGTTGACGCTCAGGATATACAGGATCTAACCCGGCGTCGCACTCGTTTGGCCGCACGCATCCGCAGAAAGGACGGAAAATAAATGGCAAAAGGAAATCTCCAGGCAAAAATCGGTTATATACTGCATATGTTCCGCATGGAATATAAGGCGTTTGATTTCTATGAAAAGGCCTATGCCAAGGGCTGCACACTGCCCGATCCGCTCGCGGCCTATGGTCTGATGCTGATGCGCCGCAAAGAATATGCCAAGGCGGTAGAAGTTCTCCGCCACGCACGAACGCTCAAGCTCAACCCGCAGCAGTGGTCCATCGTCTATCAGAATCTCGGCCTGGCTTATTGGAAGTTGGGCGAGATTGATCGCGCGGTCGAAATTTATGAGAAGATATTTGAAAAGGTGCAGACCGTCAACATGTACAGTACGCTAGGCTTTTTGCTGATTGCGCAGGGCGATCAGACGGGCGATTATCAAAAGGCACTGGATTTCAACCGCAAGGCCTATGATTATGACGATACCGACGCTTCTGTCGTGGATAATCTCGGCCAGGTGCTCTATCGCACCGGAGAGATCGAGGAGGCGGAGAAAATGTTTGAAAAGGCGCTCTCCATCAAACCCACGCAGTTTGATACGCTCTATTTCCTTTCCCGCATCCGCATTTCTCAGGATCGCGTTGAGGAGGCAAAAAAGATGCTCGATACAGCGCTGGACAAGACCTATTCCGTATTCAACACGGTTCCACGCGAAAACGCCATCGAACTTGCCCGCTCCATCGGCATGGATTTGAGCGTTTACGACGATATTCCGGCAGAAAACTAAATTTCGAAACCGCAAAAGCGCGCTTCCTGTAAAAAGGAAAGCGCGCTTTTCACTTATTCCAATGCGTCAAATGCGAATCTATTTTTGATAGTGCGTCACCAGACGGTCAACCTCTCCGTTTTCGCTGAAAATAATGATGCGGTTATCGCAATCAATTCCACGTACTCCTATCCGGATGATCTGCTGAACATCTGCTGGGAAACCTTTCTGACAGGCATGCTGGATGAGGGGGCTTTGCCGGAAAATCCCGCTGTTTCTTCCGCGCTTTGTCAGGAACTGAAACATCTGTCCCTTCCGGTCGATTAGAGCATCCGCTGCCGTGCATCCGAAACTTATTACGACGGCCTTCGCTTTGCCGCTGATTCGAAGATTCCCGGCTTGACCGACCTGACCGGCGGTATGGGTCTGCGCTCAGAAGAAGGCAGCGAAATTCGCGCACCCTCGCTTTCCTTTGTCAAGGACAAAGCAGTGTTCACTGCAGAACAGGAGGACTGCAGCCTCGCACCGCACATCGGCCTGAGCGGCGAACCCGCGATCCAGAAGCTCAACGGCCGCACCTATGCGTCCGCGCGGTACCGATATCTTTGAAATCATCGCATGCTGTGTCAATTTCGCAAACGGAACGCATATCCGCCTGGAAATCAATCCGAACGCAATGCTGATTTCCAAAACCTCCACGCTGCCCAACGAGGGCGCATGCAGCTCCGAAGCGTTTGCGCCGAGCCGTTGACCGATGCAACGATCAAAGCCCTTTCCCGACTATCATCGGGAAAGGGCTTTGACTCATTAGAAATAGTCGGAAAAATAGGGCTTGTCGTGGTGGATCAGCTGCTCCAAAATCCTGACCCAATAGTATTCCATGTCCAACCGATTGTTGCGATAGAGGTAGGAGGGACGCTTGTAACCCATCAGCATCGTGGTCAGCGTCTGCACATCCAGCCGGATGACATTGATCGCCTGATCGTCGTCTACCTTTTCACAGAAGGTTTTTTCATCCTCCCACCAGATCATGAAGGTCCCGTTGTTCCATTCCGCCAGAGGGTCGGAAACTTGCAGATAGATTTTCAGGTCTTCCGGCGTGTTTTGCCATCCGTATTGGAGAATAAACTCCCGAACATCCACAATGCGCGCCATCACATACGGCTCTATGGTTTCGGTAATTTCACTGTCTTCCAGCAAAAACGCCATCGGCTCGCCGGAATAATTCGCGCCACGCACTTCGGTAATCATGGAAAAGTGTGCGCTGATGTAGTTCCACAAGCCGTGCTGCGCTTCCAGGTTGAGATGAACCATCTCCTTGATGTGGAAAATCTCGTCCTCGATGTAATACACCACATATCCCAGCGGCTTGTGCTTCTCGCTGTAATAGATTGCGGCGATCATGTCGTCATTGTCCCAGCGCCAATATTCATGCCAGGCCAACTCATTGCGAATCATGGCGCCATGACGCTGCACAACGAAGTATTCGTGCACATTTTTCAGATCTTCGTGCTCCAAATCCACACGCTCCACCATTCCCGGCACAGGATGCCGGTGCGGCAGCTGTGTATCCTTAATGGAGAAAGTCAGCTTATCTGACACGATCTCCCAGCCCATCTTGCGATAAAACGGAAAAGAGTAGGGGCAGAGGAAGGAAATAAACTGCCGCTCCGTCCGCATGTGCTCCAGGCATTTGGCCATCAGCTTGTGAATCAACCCCCGTCCGGCATATTCCGGATAGGTCGTCACCCCCGTGATGCCGCCCATCTTAACGATTTCGCCTTCCACATTGACTTCCATCGGATAGATCACGATCTGCGAGGCAAGATGTTCGTTATGAAACCACCCCAGCACGTAACCCTCCGTCAGCATGGGCAGCTTTTCGCGCTTGATCTCCTCCTCAGACCAGCCGGTTTTCACCATTTCCGTCGTCGTAACCTGGAACGCATATCGCAGCAAGGCGTTAAACTGTTCCAGATCCAGTTCATCCAATCTTCTCATGTGGAATGTATCGTCCAGCTTCATCTTCGGATCTCCCTTTCAGAATCGGTCGTTTATCCATAGTGATTATACCATGCCCGAGCCATCCACGTCTCCCTATTTTTCTAAATGCGGAGGAGAGAGGACCTGCCGGATCGTCAAAATAACCAGAAAAAACCGGCTATCGATTTTTCGATAACCGGTTCATGGTGGACCGCCAGGGACTCGAACCCTGGACACCCTGATTAAGAGTCAGGTGCTCTACCAACTGAGCTAGCGGTCCATATGGTGGAGCTAAGGGGACTCGAACCCCTGACCTCAACACTGCCAGTGTTGCGTACTAGCCAACTGTACTATAGCCCCGAACACAAGAAATATAATACCATATCTCTCGACGTTTGTCAACAACTTTTTTCGAAAAGATGGAGCGCATTCGCTGCGGAAATACTCCTTTTACTGCTCTGCGCCTTTTGCACCGATGCTTAAGGTCCTTCAGTGGTCGAACTGAATCTTTCCGTCTCTGTAATAAAGGGCAAAGCCTGTTTTTTCTCCACCCGTAATCTCCCGCTCCATCTGCCGCACAATATCCATCTGTACCTCCTGCGGCGTTTGGGTATGACCCAGCCATTTTTGCAACACTGCGGGCTTGACCACTTCACAGCATTCAACAGGTAGATCATGCGTCTGATAAAGTGCCAGCATTTCCGCTCGGCTGAGATTTCGCATATGTGAAGGAACGCGCAGGCGCTCTATTTCGTCCTCCGTGTTCCGAAGCGATTCTTCTACCGCTTCCAAATCGATCAGCACAAGCTTTCCATTCGGCTTCAGTACGCGGCAAACGTTGCTCTGAATGGGAAAATTAGCGAAATGCAAGACGGGAGAGAACGATGTCAAAGCTATTGTCAAAAAACGGAAGCTCCATTGCATCGCCCCGTACAAGCGTCATATTTAGAAAGATTAGCTTTTTCAGCCTCTGCCTTTCCGACAGAGAGCATCGCGGGCGTCATATCCAGACAGACCACGTTCCCGGCCAGCGGTGTAAGCGCAGCTTCCGGCGGCAACCTCCAGCACCGCATCCGTCGGCTGCGGTTTGATCCGAGATGCGGCATAGTTTATCTTTGCTAGAGAAATTCATCCTGCCGCTTTCAAAGTCGGTTGCCTATTGGATAAAAGCTTTCTGAATGGATACTTTATTTGAAGATTTCATCAAATTGCACTTTCAGATCTTACACTTTTTAGAGGATGGCATTTGGGGCCAAAGAAAATACCGGATGGGGGAGGGGGGCTGTGCGGACGCTCTTTCGCAAGCTAGATTTTATCACTGAACAAAGCAAGGGCATAAGGTTTCCGGCAACAGATCACAACAATAGAAAACCCACCGCCATTCTATCAGAATCACGATGGGTTTCTGTCAAATGACTCA
Organism: uncultured Christensenella sp.; assembly: GCA_905193155.1. Taxonomy (GTDB): domain Bacteria; phylum Bacillota; class Clostridia; order Christensenellales; family UBA1750; genus Spyradocola. The sequence continues at coordinate 122 of CAJJNQ010000041.1, read as the reverse complement.
AAAACTAATACAATGGGAGGCTATCGTTTCGCAATAACCCTTTCGTTTTGTAATGGGTGCATTTGGGTGCAAAAAAGGCTCGGTGGGTGCAACACCGAGCTTTCGTTTTTCTATTAGAAACT